>CBFGLP010000056.1:0-2081 GCA_965649595.1 uncultured Myxococcales bacterium
GGCGAGACCGGCGAGACCGGCGACGGCGACGGGGACACCGCGACCGGCACCGGCACCGACGACAACACCACGATCGGCGAGGACGAGATCGGCGACGAGTCGGAGACCGCTGGCGAGACCGGCGGTGCCGACGAGGACGACGGCTGCAACTGCTCCGTCCCCGACAGCGACCAGGGCAAGACCCGCGGCCTGCTCGGCTCGCTGCTGGTGCTCGGCTTCGCTGGCCTCATCCGCCGGCGTCGTCGCGCGTGATCCTCTTCTCGGCCCCTCGCGGTCGAGAGCTGGCCCCCCTCTTCAGGGGGGCTTTTTGTTTGGTTGGCCGCCAGCCGGGCAGCACGGTCAACAGAGCTTCGTCGGCCCGTCCGGGCCGAAGGGCTCAGTCGACCATTGGCAGCCGCAGCGCGAGCCAGGTCAGCGCTGCGGCGAGCAGAGCCACGAACAGGACCACCAAGGTCAGCGCCATGCTCGAGCGCTGACGGGTCTGCTGCTCGAGCTCGACGGTCGCGCGGTGGGCTTGGCTGAGCTCGTGGCTGAGCTCGGACGGGCGCTGGACGGGCACGTCCTCGCCGTCGGAGCGGCGGATCCGGCGGGTCGTCGTGCGGCGGGGCGGTGTGGCGTAGCTCGATGGCGCTCGCTCGATGGCCGCGAGTGGTGGTGAGCGAGCGTCCAACACGGCCGTCTGGGCCGACTGGGCGAGCTCGCGGCGGATATCGACGATCCGCTCGCGCAGAGCCCCTGCGTCGATCAGACGAGCAGCGGGATCCGGGGCGAGCAGGCGCTCGAGCAGGGCGCAAAAGCGTGGCTCGACAGCGACGCGATCGCGCCAACGCAGCTCGCCTCGCGCGTCGCGGAGCTCGAGCGGGTTGGTGCGAGTCAGCGCGACCACGGCGAGCAGACCCAGCGTCCAATAGTCGCTGGCGGCCTCGTTACGCCCGAGCAGCTGCTCGGGCGCGAGGTGAGCATGCACGCGCGCGAGGCCGGCTTGGGTGTTGCCCTCGGTCGGGAGGCTGGCGTCGGCGAGCGCCGTGACGCTCGGCAACACTTTCAGCTCGAGCTCGCTCGCGCCCTCGGGCCGGTGAACGAACACTGCGCTTGCGACGAGCCCTCCGTGCACGATCGGCGGTGCTTGTCCGTGCAGGTAATCGAGCAACCCGCCGAGCTGCTCGAGCATGCCGAGCACCGTGGCCTCGTCGAAGCTCTGCTCACGCAGGGCCAGCTCGAGCGGGACGCCAGGCAGCGGCTCGTGGACGACCCACAGCGAGCAGAGCCGGCCTTCGACGAGCACGAAGCGATCGATCCAACGGGGCAGGGTAGGGTGATCGAGCGCGGCGAGGCGCGCGACGTGGGGCTCGAGCTCCCGCTCGCAGTCGAGGCCAGAGATCCGGCGAAAGGGCAGCTCGTGGATCCACACGGGCAGCTCATCGTCGCGGCGGGTGCCCACGTAGCAGCTCCCGAGCAGGGTCGGCTCGCGTAGCCGATCCAGGCGATAGCGACCCGCGAGCCATGGCTCACGGGTACAGGCGGGGCAACGATCGACGGCATCGTCGATCTCTTCTGCACACCGGGCGCAGATCATCGGGCAGCGTCGGCAGGTGATTCGAGCGAGCCACACTACCACGTGCTCGCGTGCGGTGAGCCGGCGGAGCGATCGGGGAGAGTGGCCGGGATCGGGTTCAGTGCGACACGACTCCGGCGCGCGTTGGCAACTCGACAGCGCGGTTGGGCCGCGATTGGACGAGCCGGCCTCGCGAGATCGAGTCGCACGTCGCTCGCATCGCGAGCTGTCGAGTGAGCGAGCGAGTCCACGGCGCGAAGCGACGAGCAGCGTCTCGCTCACCTGCTCGCGCGCACCGGTGCAAAAAATCTCTGGCTCGATCGCGGATCGTCGGCCTATGATTTCGACGCCACATGACCGACCTCCGCGAGTGTCCCGACTGCCTCGACCGCGCGCGTGTGCACGTGGGGAGGCATGCGGTGCACGTGGCTACGGAGCCCCTCAGCCGCGGGCGGCTGACGAAGCCCCTCAGCCGCGGGCGGCTGACGAAGCCCCTCAGCCGCGGGCGGCTGACGAAGCCCGTCAG
>CBFGLP010000057.1:0-2378 GCA_965649595.1 uncultured Myxococcales bacterium
TCGCCGCTCCGCTGGCGAGGGCGGCCCCCACCTGCGCGGCGCGTTCCTGACGCTCAAGCTCAACGACGCCAAGGTGGTCGAGGGCCTCCCGCGCCTGTACGAGCGCCTGACCAAGCTCGCAGGTGGCAGTCTGTCCGTGACCCAGCTCCCGAGCCACCGCAGTGAAGTGCTGGCGGTGCTCGCCTGGCCGCGCTCGGGATAGACTGCGCTCGTGCACAACCTCCTGAGCATCGACCTCGAGGACTGGTTTTGCGTGTCGAACTTCGATGGCCTGCTCGATCGCTCGGTCTGGCCGTCCTGCCAGCTGCGGGTGGTCGAGAGCACACGACGGCTGCTCGAGCTCTTCGATCGCCGGGGCGTCCACGCGACCTTCTTCGTGCTCGGTCACGTGGCCGAGCGCGCGCCCGCGCTGATCCGCGAGGTCGCAGCGGCGGGGCACGAGATCGCCTGCCACGGCTACCATCACCATCGCCTCGCTCAGCTCGATCCGCAGCGACTCGATGAGGATCTCGGCAAGGTGCTGGGCCTCCTGCGCGAGCTCAGCCCCGCGCCCGTCGAGGGCTACCGCGCGCCCTCGTTCTCGCTCACCCGCGAGACGACGTGGGCGCTGCCAGTGCTGGCCAAGCACGGGATCGGCTGGGATTCGTCGGTGTTCCCGTTCGGCGCGCACCCGGAGTACGGCATCGCCGATGCACCCCTCGATCCCTATTGGATCGCCGACGATCTGCTCGAGCTGCCGATGTCCGTGGTCGAGCTGCCGGGCACGCGGACCCGCGTGCCCTGCACGGGCGGCGGCTACTTTCGCCTCTACCCCTACTCGCTCAGCGCCGCGCTGATCCGTCGCTGCAACGCCGCCGGTCGGCCGGTGATCTTCTATGCCCACCCGTGGGAGTTCGATCCCGATCAGCCGCGCATGCCACTGCGGCCGGACAAGCGCTTTCGCCACTACAACAACCTCGACAAGACCCTGACTCGGCTCGACCGCCTGCTCCGCGAGTTCGCGTGGGGACCGATGGGTCCCTACGCCGCGCAGGCCCGCGCTCGGCTCGAGCGCGCCGCTGCTTGATCGAGTCGAGTCGAGCCATGCCACGAGCCGCCAAGCGCCCGAGCCCCGATCAGCCGCGCGATCTGTTCGAGCGGGCGATCGTGCTGCTCTCGGCGTTCGGAGCGGTGGTGTTCATCGAGCCGGCGCCCTTCGACCTGCTGATCCTGCTGCTGCTGCCGCTCGCGGTGCTGCTGCGCCGGACCGCGATCCCGAGCGGCAGCGGGTTCGCGTTCGCCTGCGTGGGCGCGTTCCTGCTCGCCAACCTGTTCTCGCTGCCGGCCGCCGACGATCTGCGCATCGCCCTGCGCTTCGCCGCGATCACGGTCTATCTGATCTTCGCCTGGGCGCTGATGCTCGGGGTCGCCGGCAAGCTCGGTGAGCGGGGCGTCCGGCTGATCATGCTCGGCTGGTCGTGGGGGGCAGTGCTGAGCGTGACCCCGGCGATCGCCAGCTACTTCGGCCTGTTTCCCTTCGTCGAGCGCCTCGCCCCCGCGGGCCGGCTCCACGCGCTGTTCAAGGACGCCAACGTGCTCGGGGCCTGGCTGGTCGTGCCGACCGTGTGGTCGGTCGCCCGCCTCGTCAGCCTCGAGCGCGGGCGCCGGTTGCCGTGGCTGATCGTGCTTGGCGTGAGCGGGGTCGGCATCCTGCTCACCTACTCGCGTGGGGCGTGGATCAGCATCGGCATCGCGATGTTCGTGTTCTTCGCCCTGCGCCTGGTCGCGTTCGGCTCGACCCGCGCGCGCGTGATGACGCTGCTGGTCGTGCCCTTCGCAGCGCTGCTGCTCGCCGTGGCGATCGATCGCCTGACCGAGCTCACGGTCATCCAGAACATGCTCGAGCAGCGGCTCGGCCCCCAGCACTACGACACCGATCGCTTCGCGACCCAGCGCGAGGCCTTGCAGGTCGCGATCGAAGAGCCGCTCGGCATCGGCCCCGGCCAGTCCGAGCGCACCTTCACCCGCGCAGCCCACAACGCCTACGTGCGCGGGTTCGTCGAGAACGGCTACCTCGGCGGCCTCTCGCTCGCGCTGCTGATGTTCGGCTCGCTGCTGCGCGCCGCTTGGCTGGCGATCGACACCCGCGACGCGGGCGTCCAGACGGCGATGGCCGTGATCGCCGGGGCCCTCGCGGCGATCTGCGTCGAGTCGCTGGTAATCGACAGCGTCCACTGGCGACACATGTGGATGCTCTGCGGGCTGGCTTGGATGCCCGCCGTGAGCGTGCGACCATCCTCGCGCTGATGGCCGCGCCCCGCGAGCGAGACCCCGCCAGCGACCCGCCCCGGCGCATCGCGTTCGTGATCACCCGCAGCGACTCGATCGGCGGCGCGCAG
>CBFGLP010000058.1:0-5195 GCA_965649595.1 uncultured Myxococcales bacterium
GCTCGCCGAGCCGCTCCATCACGCGCTCGACCGGCTGGGACTCGAACGCCTCGATCTCGGCCTTCTTGGCCCGGTACTCGGCCTCGAGCTGGCCACGCAGCTCCTCGGCCTTGGTCCGCGCGGCGGCCAGCGTCGCTTGGCCCTCACCGACCTTCTCGATCTTGTAGGTGTCGGCGGCTCGGATGGTCTGCTCGCGCTCGGTCACCGCGGTCGCGAGCTCGGACTCGAGCTCGGCCCGCCGCTCTTGGATCTTCTTGTTCTCGTCGCGGTCGACCTCGGAGAGCTGGCGGGCGCGGTCGGTCTCGGCCCGCTCGAGGTTGGACTTGATGACCTCGAGCTCGTTGCGAAGCCGGTTGCGCTCCTCGATCAGCTGCTCGTACTCGGCGTTGAACTTCGGCCGCGGGGTGACGATCTGGGTGACCGTGATCCCGTGCGGCTCGAGGAACTCGTTGAGCTTCCTTTGTGCCTCGCTGGCCGCGGCGCCGTAGTTCGAGGGGTCCGAGACGCTGATCGTCGACTCGCGTCCGAACTCGTCGCGCAGGATCGCCCGGGCGTAGGGCTTGAGCCAGCTGCGGAACGTGTAGTCGAGCCCGGCGTCGGTCGCTACCACGGCGGCCTCGGTCGCGAGCACCTGGAAGATCAGCGTGGTGTCCTCGAAGTGAAAGTTGGCCCCGTCGCTGGCGCGCACGGTCAGCTTGACCACGTGGAGGTCGTCGACGTTCTGATCGCCCTTCATCTGGAAGGTCTGCGACGAGGTGTCGAGCACGTGCAGCGAGTGGATCCCGAAGGGCAGGCGGATCACCCACCCGGGCTGCGTGACCGTGGTCGTCGTGCCGGTCACGTTGTTGACCCGCACGGCGACCTGGCCCGGCTCTACCGTCGCGAACGACATGAAGAGCATCACCAGCAAGATCAACCCCGCGCCCGCGACCCAGCCGTAGCGGAGGGAGGCGCCGAGCTTGCCGCGGAGCTGCTCGATCGGAGGCCGTATCAACTTGGGCTTCGCCATCGCGGCGAGCTTATCTCGCTCGCGTGTCGCAGGGGGCCAATGTGTCGGCGCCTAAGCGCCCATCAGCCAGGCGAACAGCCCGTCGATCTGCCGTCGCAGCAGCACGAACTCGAGAGCGGCCAACGCCAGGAAGGGCCCAAAAGGTACCCGGCGACCCATGACCCCGGCGTCGGGATCTTCCTCGCCGAGCTCGGGGTCGTCGCCGTGGACGTCGTCGAGCTCGGTGTTGGCGAGGTTTTTTCCGAACGCGAGCATTGGTATCGAGACGATCAGGCCCTGCAGCGCGCCGGCGCCGAGCGTCCAGGCCAGCGCCGGGGGGCCGCCGAAGATCCCGACCATCAAGAGCAGCTTGCCGTCCCCGAGCCCGATCGCCTCGATGCCGCGGAACCTCAGGTAGATCCAGCGGATGCCCGCGATCAGGCCGAGGCCCGCGACCCCGGCCGCGATGGCGGGGATCGTCTCGACCCCGAGCAGCTCGGGTCGCCACACCACGATGCCGAGCCCGATCGCGCTCATGCCCAGCACGACCTCGTCCGGGATCACCCATAGATCGAGATCGGTGAAGGTGACGACGACCAGCGCGAGCGAGAAGAAGAACCACAGCTGCCAGGCGATCAGCCCCTCGATGCCGCCGCCTTCGAGCATCGGCGTGACCACGTAGAGCAGGTAGAGCGAGAAGCTCAGCAGCCCGGTGAGCAGCTCGACCAGCAGGTAGCGAAGACCGATCGTCTCACCGCAGCGACGGCAGCGGCCGCGCAGGAGCAGGTACGAGAGCACCGGAATGTTGTCGTACCAAGCAATCGGGGTCTCGCATGCCGGGCAGCGCGAGCGCGGGCGGACTACCGAGAGCCCGAGCGGCAAGCGGTGGATCAGCACGTTGGCGAACGAGCCCCACAATGCGCCCCACAAGAAGGCTGCGACACGCAGCCCAGGGCTGAGCAGGATCTCTACCAGCGTGGGATCGACGGCGACCGGCAGCGACGGCGCAGCCAGCAACCCCAACGCGCACGAACAGGGACAGCCCGGCACGCACGCGAGCCTACGATGCATCGCGACCTTCGGCCATCGCGCGAGAGGGTGGACGCACGCGAGCGGGTCTCGTCAGCGAACCTGCGGCTGATATGCTCCCGCCTCCTGCGCCTGTCCCGCTGGCGCGGCTCGATCGGCGAATCCATGCACGACGTGCACAAGAGGGCCCTCGCTCGTTCGCGCGGCAGCTTGTTGGTCGGTGCCATCGTGTCGCTGATGACCAGCCTCGCGTGCAGCGATGACGATGGCGAGGACAAGTCGACATCCCTGAACGCGCGCGCGGTCGAGCGAGATCCGGCCGAGGAGGCCGCCGCGCGGGTCGAGGCATTCGTGGCCGCACCAGACTGGTCCGGTCTGATCGCGCTGCTCGGGCAGAGCCACCAGGTCGCTCGCGAGCTGCTCGGTCCGCATCACCTCCACTACACCGCCAGCTTCTATACCGGGCCCGCCGAGGTCCCCCGCGATCAGCCGCTGCCCGACGTCGCCGTCGACACGCCGACCTTCGAGCGCTTCGTAGTCGACGATCAGCTCGATCTGCGCTGGGCCGCCGCGCCGGGCCAGCCGCCAAAATTCCAGCTCGATCAGCGCGGCGGCGAGCCAGGCAGCGCACGCGGCCTGATCGTGATCGACGAGCAGGCCTGGACGCAGCTCGACGATCGCGGCTGGCTCGCGCGCCCGCTCGAGACGGATCTGTGGACGGTCTGGCTCGACGATGCTCAGCACGCGGTGCTCGACGTGGTCGTGCTGGCGGGGCCGCAGGCGGAGATCGATGGCCCCGAAGCGATCGATGTCGGCGGACGTCCGGCTCTGCGCATCGGCTTGCGACGCGGCGACACCCCGCACCCCGAGCGCGTCGTCGAGGCGCCGACGGCCTGGCGCGGCGACGCGAGCATCGACACGATCTCGGGCGAGATCGTGCTCGACCGCGCCACTGGCTCGTGGCTGAGCGCCGCGCTCGAGGTCACCTGGCACTTCGACGACAGCGCTGGACGCGAAGTACGCGGGAGCGTCGAGCTCGACGGACGCCTCGACGTGCTCGGCGTGCCTCCAGTCATCACCGCTCCAGCCACCGCTCAACCCCTGCCGGAACGCGAGCGACCCGAGATCCTGCGCGAGCGCTTGCTGGACGGGCTTGCCGCGCCGTGATCCGGCGCGCTATAGGCAACCGGTGTCTTCGCCCCGTAAATGGACCCGCGCTGACCTTCCAGCCGCGCTGAACCGAGCGCTGGATGCCGCGATCGATCGCGGGGCCAAGATCCCCGTAGTCCTCCGGCTCACGGAGGTCGCCGGCTACACCGACTTCGCGCTCTTGCTCTCGGCTCGCTCGGACCGGCAGGTCCGCGGCATCGTCGACGGCATCCGCGAGACCCTCGCGGCCGACCCCGACATCAGCCTGCTCGGCAGCGACGGCACCGATCACTACCTGTGGACGCTCTTGGACTATGCCGTCAGCCCTGGCACCGATGGGGCCACGGCCAGCGCCACGGGAGCCGAGAGGGGCGACTTCCTGATCCACGTCTTCTACCACCCGGTGCGTCGCCACTACGATCTCGAGAGCATGTGGAGCGACGCTCCGCGGGTCGACCTCGAGCTGCCCGCGGAGGTGATGGACGAGACCGAGCTGCTGGGCCTGGCCGCGCCCGAGCCGATGCCTGCTTACCGTGGTGATCTGGCGTTCGGCGGGTTCGCCGACGAGTTCGCCGACGAGGACGAAGAGGGGCTCGAGGGCGACGAGGACTTCGAAGACGAGGACCTCGAAGACGAGGACTACGAGGACGAGGACGACCAGCACCTGTTCGACGAGGACGAGGACGACGACTCGGTCACGTCCGGCGCGAACGAGGAGCCCGAGAGCGAAGGGTCGAACGACAAGGGCGTCGCTTCGGACGACGACCTGTTCGAGACCTGACCTGCGCGCTCGATTTGGGGCGCTGGCCGTCGGAGATCTCGTCATGAAGCTGCGAGTCCTGGCGGTCGGCAAGCTCAAGCAACCGGGGCTCGACGCGCTCGTGGCCGAGTGGCAGCAGCGGGCGCGCACGTTGATCCCGATCGAGCTGCTGCACCTGCGCGATCTCGAGGCGCTACGAGCCAAGGCCGGGCGGCCGCGGGTGGTGCTCGACGAGCGCGGCGAGCAGATCGACAGCGAGGCGCTCGCCCGATGGATCGGCGCTTGGCGGGAGCGTGGCGAGAAGCAGATCGACTTCCTGATCGGGGAAGCGCACGGGTTCTCCGACGAAGACCGCGCGAGCGCAGACAAGCTGCTGGCGCTGTCTCGCCTCACGCTGCCGCATCGGCTCGCGCAGGTGCTCTTGGTCGAGCAGCTCTATCGCGCCGGCACGATCCTGGCCGGGCACCCTTACCACCATGCGTAACGCGAATGGGCGCGGGGCCCGGCGGCCTGGCTCCGCCCATGTTCGTTCGCTCGCATGTTACGTTGTGGTTACGAGGTCGCGACGGGAGAGAGTCTTCTGTGTTACGGCGTGAATTGGCGGCGTAGCGACTACACTGGCGCGGTTTCAACAGTTTGACGATTCGGTGACGTGTTTGTCAAAACGCCCGGCATCGTGATCGCTGCCCGCTTGATCACCCACTTCATCGTCGCCCTCGGTCAACCGCCGGCGGACCTACCGCCGCCCGAGCCGACCGTCCTCGCCAGCGGAGCGGCGACTCGGACCGTCGAGGCTTCCCCGGAAGAGAGCGAGATCGCACCCGCGTCGGCCGAGCCGGCGCCCGAGGTCTCGCCGCCAGCCGAGCCTGGGCCGGCGCCCGAGACCGAGGCACCTCTCGCTGCTCCGGAGGGTCCAGCGGAGCCACCGACCGAGCCGGAGCCGCTCGTGGCTCCCGAGCCGACCAAGGACGAGCCCGAGGTCTCGCCCTTCGTGCCGCGCAGCGAGATCGAGAACATGCGGCCGCGCTCGTTCGGCAAGTCGGTCTGGGCACCCGGCAAGGGCTTGCAGGTAGCGACCGAGGACGGACGCTTCAGCCTGGCCTTCCGAATGCGCGTGCAGTTTCGCTACGAGCTGCAGCACGACAACGACGAGGGCGAGACCGAGCACATGTTCACGATTCGGCGCGCCCGGATCCAGTTCAAGGGCAACGTATTCGGCAAGCACAACAAGTACTACTTGCAGCTCGCGGTATCGCCGACCGACATGGG
>CBFGLP010000059.1:0-1838 GCA_965649595.1 uncultured Myxococcales bacterium
CCTTCGGCCCGGACGGGCTGACGAAGTCCTACAGCACCCGAAGTCGCGACGACCGTACCGCGCGCGAGGCGGGCTCGCTCGCCCGCTCGGCGGGAGGGAGCGCGTGCTCGCACCGCGAGCAGCCTGGCTCGGTGCGCGGACGCCCGATCCTCAGCCAGCGCACGATCAACCACACGCCCGCGCCGGCGAGTGTCAGCCCGGTCGCTAGCGCGTGCAGCCACTGCGGGAGCTCGAGCACCTCAGTTCTCCCGGCCGGTCCGGCCTCGCGTCTCGGGGACCGCGACGCGACCCCGCGGCTCGGCGAGAGCCTCCTCGCGTGCCTCTTCTTCCTCGCGCGGACACGAGCCGCCCTTGATGCCGCGTGCTTTGGGGCACAGGCCGTAGAGCTCGAGCTTGTGGCGGACGAGGTTGAAGCCGAAGCTACGCGCAACTTGATCTTGCAGCTTCTCGATGTCGTCGTTGGTGAACTCGAGCACGTGATCGCACTCGATGCAGATCAAGTGATCGTGGTGCTCGGTATCACCCGCGGTCTCGTACATCGCTTGGCCCTCACCGAAGCGACGCATCGCGGCGAGGCCACACTCGGTCAGCAACTTGAGCGTACGATAGACCGTCGCATAGCCGATGCGCGGGTTCTGCTCGCGCGCGAGCGCGAGCAACTCCTCGATCGACAGGTGGCCCTCACTCGCGAAGAACTGCCGCGCAATGATGTCGCGCTGCCGCGTCGACTTGAGCTGCTTCTTGTTGAGGTACTCGTGGAACTGCCCCATCAGGGTGTCCACGTCGCGCTCGTCGTTGGCGCGGTCCATCGTCGAGGCAGGCTATACCCACGCTCCTCGGCGAGCAACCGTACCAATCGCCCGGCCCTGCGTCAGATCGGGCGCCGATCGGCTGTGATCGCCCTTGCGCGCCCAAGACTGTCCGAGATCGCCCGATCGGCGAGGGCAGGGGCGACGAGCGCTCGATTGACGGCCCCATGCTCGCTCGGTACATCGCGCCACCGTGACGAGTCCGGCCAAAGCCAACAAGCGTGGGGGCGGACGTCGGCGCCAGGACGAGTCGCCACCCTCGCCGGCCAACGCCGAGGCTCTGCTGGCACGCCTCGATCAGGTCGTGCGCGAGCTCGAAGGCGGCGAGCTGCCGCTCGAACGAGCGCTGGCCCACTTCGAGGAAGGAGTCCGGCTGGTCCGCGAAGGCGAGGCGCTGCTGGCATCGGTCGAGCAACGGATCGAGATGCTGCTCGCCGACGACCGGCGGGTCCCCTTCGCCGAGGACCGCGACTACACCGAAGACCCCCGTTTGGGCACCGAGGGCCAACGCCTGGGCACCGAGGACGAGCCCGACGACGAGGACCCAGACGTTCCCTGACCGAGCCGATGCGGCCACCCCAGGAACCCGCGATGAGCGACCAATTCGATCTCGAGTCCTACCTCACCGAGCGCCGAACCGCTGTCGACACCGCACTCGACGCGCTCCTCCCCGAGCCCGAGCCGGGCAGCGATCCGGGCCGGCTCCGCGCGGGCATGCGCTACGCGGTCCTGCTCGGTGGCAAGCGGATGCGGCCGCTGTTGACCATCGCCGCATGCGAGGCGGCTGGCGGCGAGATCATGCACGCGCTCCCAGCCGGGTGCGCGCTCGAGATGATCCACGCCTACTCGCTGGTCCATGACGACCTCCCGGCGATGGACAACGACCTCGAGCGCCGCGGGCAACCGACCGTGCACGTCCAGTTCGGGGTCGCCAACGCGATCTTGATCGGCGACGCGCTGTTGACCGAGGCCTTCGCGGTGCTCGTCCGTGGCGCCCATGGGATCCCGGCCGAGTCCATGGCAGCCGCG
>CBFGLP010000060.1:0-3986 GCA_965649595.1 uncultured Myxococcales bacterium
GGCCTATCCGACGAGGACATCGCAGCAGCCCTCGCAGATGGCTCGCTGATCAGGCCATCCCTCGATCCCTCGCAGGCGTCGAGCACTCAGCCACGCACGGCCGCCTCGCGGCCGCGAGGTCGCATGGCGACCTCGGTGGGCTGGTTTCGGGTTCGCAATCGCTCGTTTGGCCCCCCCAAGGGGGCTCTCCCGGCACTGGGCGCCCGCCACTAACTCGAAGAGGCGGGGCTGGCGCTGTCGTACGTAGTTTTGGGCAAAGACGCCGTAAAGCCAGGGACAAGCGAACATCAATGCTCGTGCGGGTTCGCCGGTCGCGTGGCATCCGTGGGGCGTGGCTGTCGACCTGCGATCCTGCATGACCCGGCTCGCCCTGGCGAGCGTGCTCGCGTGCACGATCACGCTCGCGTGCGCGACCCGACCGAACCCCGACCTCGCGCCCGAGCCCGACGATCGCTCGCTCGCTGCTTCGCTCGATACCAGTAGCCGCCTCGATGCGCTGATGCGCGACCAGTGGAAGGTCGCAGGCATCGAGCCCAGCCCCACGACTACCGACGCCGAGTATCTGCGCCGCGTCAGCCTCGACCTGCTCGGCCGCGTGCCCACGCTCGAGGAGGTCGAAGCGTTCTTGGCCGACCAGAGCCCGACCAAGCGGGCGGCCCTGGTCGATCGCCTGCTCGCCAGCGAGGCGTTTGCCGAGCACTGGGCCGGCCTCTACGCCGACCTGCTGCTGCCAGGCGAGCCCAAGGCCGAGCGCCTCGCTCGACCGCCGCTCGAGCGCAGCCTCGCCGCCGCCTTGCACGAGGGCCGAGCGTGGAGCGATGTCGCGACCGAGCTGCTCGCCGGCGAGGGCTCGCTCGCCGACCAGCCCGAGCTCGCGTTCTTGGCAGCTCGAGCGCGCGGACAAACCTCGCCCGAACGGCTCGGCGAGCTCGCCTCGACCAGCGCTCGCGTGTTCCTGGGCAGCCGGATCGAGTGCGCCCAGTGCCACGATCACCCCTACGTCGACTTTTCGCAGCAGGACTTCTGGGCCACCACCGCGTACTTCGGGCGGGTCCGGTTCGACCTCGATCGCGCCACCAAGCCCCCGAAGGTCGAGGTCCACGAGCGCGTACGTGGGGAGCTGCGCGTGGCGATCGACGAGCTCGACGGCGGCGAGGACATCGATCCCCGCAAGCAAGCGATCGCCCCTCGCTTCATGGGCAACGACGCGGTCGCACCCGAGCCCGGCGAACGACAGACTCGCCGTGGTCTGCTCGCGGCCGAGATCGTCGAAGACCCCCGCTTCGCGGTCGCGACCGTCGGGTTCGTCTGGTCGCGTCTGTTCGGCCGCGGGATCATCGAGCCCTGGGACGACCTGCTCGGACGCGACCTCGCCACGGTCCCGCCTGCGCTGACGTTGCTCGCCGAGGGCTTCGTGCAGCACGACCACGACCTTCGCTGGCTGCTGCGCACGATCGTGCTCTCACAGACCTACCAGCGCAGCTCGACGGGCAGCGGTGATGATCGAGCTCGAGCAGCCGCCGAGGCAGCGTTCGCGCGTGCGTCGGTGCGCCCGCTCGCGGCCGAGCCGATGCTGGCGTCGCTGCTCGTGGTGACTGGGCTGGAGCAGGTCGACAACCGCCGGTTCCGCGCGATCGTGCAGGCCAAGAAGCAGCAAGCCCTGCGCGAGTACGAGCGGGTGTTCGCCGACGACGACGAGATGGCTCGCGCCGACGGCTTCTCTGGAAATGTCCCGCAGGCGCTCTTGCTGCTCAACGGCGCGCTGACCAATCACGCGGTGATCGTTCGGCCGGGCACGCGGCTGGCGAAGATCCTCGACCTGCCCGACGACGAGGCCCGACTGCGCGCGCTCTGGCGTTCCGTGTATGGGCGGGATCCCGCGAGCGACGAGCTGACCTGGGCGACCGAGCTGGTTCGCGGGCGGTCGGGCGAGGCGGTCTGGGAGGATCTGCTCTTTGCGATGCTGCAATCGAGCGAGTTCGGCTCGAACCACTGAATCTGGTGTCTCCAATCGAGCGGTTTCAAATCATGCAACCTCGAATCAAGCAATTTCCCTCGTTCGATCGGCGCAGCTTCCTCAGGCTCGGCCTCGCGGGCCTCGGCGCTACATTGCTCGGCATCGATCCCGCGCAGGCGCTCGAGCCCACCCGAGCCCGAGCAAAGATCCGACCGGCCAAGCGCTGCGTCGTATTGTTCATGCACGGCGGTCCGAGCCAGATCGATACATTTGATCCCAAGCCCGGCGCCAGCACGGGCGGCGAGTTTCGGGCGATCTCGTCGTCGGTCTCGGGTCTGCAGATATCAGAGCATCTTCCACAGATCGCCGCGCGAATGGATCGCTTGACCTTGCTTCGCTCGTTGACCGCGAAGGAGGGCAATCACGACCGGGCCCGCTATCTCATGCACACTGGCTATTCGCCGCAAGGCGGAGTCGAGCACCCGGGCCTCGGCGCCCACGCTGCTCGCCACGGCGCGTCCGAGCGCTCGGCGCTCGCCCTGCCCGGGCAGATCAGCATAAACCTGCCCGGCCACAGCCCCGGCTACCTCGGCGCCGAGCATGCGGCGTTCACTGTCGCCGACGCGAGCAAGCGGGTCGCCAACCTCGAGCCGCCGGTCGAGCTCTCCAACCAGCGTCGCGAAAGGCGAGTCGAGCTGTGGCAGCGGCTCGATCGCGGCTTCGCGGCCAACCACGCAGGCCCGGCCGTCGAGGGGGCCGCGGCGATCGGCTCGCGGGCGGTCGCGATGAGCGAGGCGCCCGAGCTCGAGGCTTTCGATCTGTCCCGCGAGCCCGAGCGCACCCGTGCGCGCTACGGCAGCGGATCGTTCGCCGAGGGCTGCCTGATGGCTCGCCGCCTGCTCGAGGCCGGCGTGCCCTTCGTCGAGGTCGGCATGCGCGGCTGGGACACGCACGACGACAACTTTTCCCGAGTGAAGGCGCTGAGCGAGGAGCTCGACCGTGGCATGGCGGCGCTGATCGATGATCTGCAGGCGAGCGGGCTGTGGTCCGAGACCTTGCTCGTGTGGCTCGGCGACTTTGGCCGGACGCCGCAGATCAACGGCCGCGGCGGGCGCAATCACTTTCCCGCGATCAGCAGCGTGGTGCTCGGCGGTGGGCCGATCCGTGCGGGTGACGTGATCGGGGAGACCGACGCGACCGGTGAGCAGATCATCGATCGCCCGGTGACGGTGCCCGATCTCTTCGCGAGCCTCGCGTTCGCGCTCGGGATCGACGGCGGCGAGACGCACATGACCCCGGCAGGGCGACCGGTGACGACGGTCGACGAGCGGGGGAGCGTGGTGGACGAGCTGTTTTGAGCTCGGAGGGGGCGAGCAGGAGAGTTTGCCGCTCACTGCACGGTCGGCCCGAGCTCGTCGGACTCGTGCTCCTCGACCAGCGCCGGCGGAACCAACCCGCTCGGCTCGCCCGAGCAGATCATCCACAGCTGAAACGCCGTACGCGTCGACGCAATGTGCAACAAATGGCGCGACTCGTCCCGCTCCGGATAGTTCGCCTTATTCGGATCCAGCACGACGACATAGTCGAACTCGAGGCCCTTGACCTGACGAACGTCGGTCACGTCGATGCCCGGCAAGAACGTAAAATCCTGCCGCGCGACCAAGCGCAGCCGCGGCACCTCGGCCAGGCGCAGCGCCTCGTAATAGGCGGTCGCCTGCTGCGGATAGCGAGTGATCAACGCGACCGAGGCGGTCGGCTCGCGCTGCATCAGGTTGCGCAGCGCCTCGCCGAGGAACGCGACCGCCTCGCCCATGTCCGAGAACCCGAAGTAGCTGACCGGCGCGCCGTCGCGGGCGATCAGGTCGTCGCTCGGATCATGCAGCGGTCCGAGCACGTGGTGAGCCAGCGCCATCACCTGCCGGGTGCTCCGGTAGGTGATCTTGAGCGGCTGGATGGCGACGTGCGGGAGCCCGGCGTCCTCGAGCAGCTGCGGCCAGTCGACGAAGCCGTTGTCGAAGATCATCTTCTG
>CBFGLP010000061.1:0-3746 GCA_965649595.1 uncultured Myxococcales bacterium
GTCGGTGTCGGTGTCGGTGTCGGTCGTATCGGTCGCGTCGGTGGTGTCGGTGTCGGTCGTGTCGGTCGAGTCCCCGTCGCCATCCCCATCGCCGTCACCATCCCCCGGCGTGGTCGTCGATGTGTCGTCGCTCGATTCGGTGCTCGTCTCGCTATCGCCGACCGTGGTCGGATCGTCGTCCGTGGTCGTGTCGGCCTCATCGGCACCACCCGGGTTCTCGCTACCACCACACCCAGGCGCCAGAACGAGTGCAAGAAGGGTCAGACTCGGAACGAAGCGACGACGCATGCTCCACGCAGTAGCACGCTCTCGGGGATCGAACCAAGGGCGCGGATCGATTTTGGACTGAAGCGACCGCGCCGCGCTGTAGCGTTTAGCCTCTGCTACTCGTGCGTACCGAACAGCAGATCAGGCAGCGGTGTGATCGAAGCGTAGTTGCCAGCCCGCATGCTCGCGTGATGGCGAGCGTGCTTTCGGGCCATGTACCCGGCCACGCGCAGACCAGGCTGCTGGAAAGCCAGCCCGGAGTGAATCAGCAGGTTCAAGAACGAGAACACCCCGAAGATCACCGCGAAGGCCGGCAGCGAAACCGGGCCGACGATCGCGGTACAGGTCATCAGCAGCGTCACACCCAAGAAGTTCTCGAAGGGGTGCCCGTAGAGGCTCTCGAATGCGGTCGGATACTTGTTGGTGTGATGCACGACGTGGACCGATCGCAGCAGCTTCCACTCGTGGAAGAGATAGCGGTGCATCAGGTAGTAGAGGAGGTCGTAGAGCAGCAGGGCCATCACCGCCTCGCTGACCGCGTCCGTCCACGCGAAGCTGCCCTCGTAGACCAGCTTGCTGCGAAAGCCGAGCGAGTAGCCGACCGCGAGCCCGCCGGTCAGCAGCATGTTGACCGCGATGTTGCGGGCCGCCTGATCCCACGCGAGGCGCCTCGGCCGGCTCGGGTAGATCTTGATCGGATCGGTCGAGGACGAGGCGTAGGCGACGTGCAGCCAGACCATCAGCACGGCCGACGCGGCGAGGGTGACGAAGAGGATCAGCGGCAGGGACATGTTGCGAGCGGGAGAGTATCAGGGCGGGACGGTGGGACCGGGGGTCTGGGTGTGATCCAGAGCCCTCCGCACCACCAGCCCCGCGAGCGAGAGCTGAGCGTCAACTCTCATGCCGTAGATTTTTCCGGCGGCTTGCACCTCCGATCCCCTCGTGTCATCTTCCGCGCCGTTCGATGCTGGGTGGACACTCGAGTCCACGCTCGTCTCGATCGTTGGTCCATACAATCGATAGAGCTCGGCAATCATCGTAGTTCGATCCTCGCTCGCTCGAGCGCGGTTCGACTCGCTCGTTAGGCCCCTTAGGCCGATCGGGCATGGCTGATCGAGCTCCCTGACTCCGCGCATGGGCGGGGCAGGGGAGGTACATCATGGAGAATCGTCAGAAGATCCCGGTTCCGCGCCGGTCCTTCCTGTGGTCGCTCAACGAGACCTCGGGAGAGATCCTCACCCACATCGGTCCGACCGAGTTCACGCCCTCGGCCAACGACCGGATCGTTCGTGCCAATGAGCGTGGCGGCTACGAGCAGGCCGCGATGGAGGCCCGCCCCTTCGTGCTCGCGCGCGACGGCGAGTACGTGCTCCTGCACAACCCGATCGTCGGGCGTGACCAGGACAGCGCGGCCCCCAACGGCAACTTCGTGCCGGGCGGTAACAAGGAGCGCGATCTCCAGCTCGGAACCACCAAGATCATCCCGGGCCCCTGCGCCTTCCCGCTCTGGCCGGGTCAGTCGGCGGTGGTTCGTCCTGCTCACAAGCTCGGCGCCAACCACTACCTCTTGGTCGAGGTGGTCGGAGCGCTCGACGAGCAGGCGCCCTACTACGACCTCGTCATGAAGTCGGCCGGGCTCAGCTCGGTCGTCATCGATGGCGTCGGCGAGAACGGCGAGGTGCCCGGGGAGCGCAACCCCGAGGCGGACGCGAGCGATCTGGCTCGCAAGCTGCGGATCGGCCAGCGGATCGTGATCCAGGGCCGCCACACGCAGCTCTTCATTCCGCCGTCGGGTATCGAGGTCGTGCCGGCGATCGAGGACAGCGCGGAGGTCGAGGTCAGCGGCGACGATGGCGAGTCGATCGCCTCGCTCGAGCTGCGCCTGCGCGAGGAGCTGACCGGCTTGCTCGCGCGCGTCGAGGAGGGAATCACCAGCAAGCAGTTCAGCATCCTCAAGAACGAGCTGCGCCACCGCAGCGAGCTCAGCCTCGGTGAGCGGGCGATCATGTTGACCGCCCTCGACGAGGCCTGGGCCGCGCGGCCGCAGAACAAGGCCAAGCGCACCGACGGCCGTCGGCACCCCCACCAGGGCCCGATGGACCCCTACGCGCGCAAGGCCGTCGTGCTCGGCCCGAAGAACTTCTGCATCCTCTTCGACGCCGACGGCAACCCGCGGATCGTCAAGGGTCCCGCGCGGGTGTTCCCCGGACCGCACGACACGTTCTTGCAGCGTGGCTCTCGGCGTCGGGTCTACGACGCCTACGAGCTGAACGAGAACCAGGCGCTGTGGCTGCGGATCATCTCGGCGATCTCGCGCGCGGAGCTGGCCGAGCGGCTGCCTCCGGGCTACCCGCTCGAGCAGGGGCGCGAGCACTACGAGGCCGGACACGAGCTGCTCGTTCGTGGCCTGCCGAGCGTGTTCTTCCCCTTCATCGAGGCCGAGGTCTTGCACCCCGACACCGGTGAGCCGCACGTCGGCAACGATCACGAGAGCGTGGTCATCCACGCGATCGGTATCGACCCCGACTCGGGCATCTACGTGCGCGACAAGGCCACCGGCAAGGTCGAGCTGGTTCGCGGTGAGGCCACCTACCTGGTCGACCCGCGCAAGCAGGAGCACGTGCACCGCCGAGTGGCGGCGAAGGACTGGAACCTGTGGATCGGCGTGACCGCGCCGCACCGCAAGACCACGACCGACGTCGTCACGCCCTGGGCCCTGTCGATCGGGGTCCCGGTCAACCACGCGGTGCAGATCAGCTCGCGCCAAGGTCGGCGCGTCGTCGCCGGCCCGGCCTCGGTGCTGCTCGAGTACGAGGAGCAGCTGACCGCGCTCTCGCTGTCCAAGGGCCAGCACAAGACCGGTCGTGAGACCGTGCAGTCCTGCTTGCTGCGGGTTCGCGGCGGCCGGATCAAGGACCGCTTCGAGGTCGTGACGAGCGACTTCGTCCGCGTCGAGCTCGAGCTCGGCGTCGGTGGCCACTTCGAGGGCGAGCCGGAGCGCTGGTTCGCCGTCGAGGACCCGGTCAAGCTGCTAGCCGCGGCCCTGCGCGAGCGGGTCCGCGAGGCCTGCCGGGCCCTGCCGGTCGCCAAGCTGTTGACCGAGCTGCCCAAGCTGGTCCGCAGCGCGGTGTTCGGCGAGGCCGACTCGCTGACCTTCGCCGACAACGGCATGGTCGTCGATCGCGTCGAGTTGCTCTCGGCCCAGCTGGCCGATGGCAAGCTGGCCGCAGCGTTCGCCGCGGCCCAGCACGAGGCGGTCGAGCTCGAGCTCAAGGACGAGCAGGCTGCTCGTCGGCTCGCCTCACTGGCGGTCCGCGACGGCATCGATCAGCAGGAGCACACGCTCACGCGCCTGGGCCACCAGCGCATGAGCGAGACCAACAAGGCCGAGCTCGATGACAACCATGTGATCGAGCTGCGCAAGCTCGAGCTGGCTGCCCAGCGCGAGCAGGCCGAGCTGGAGCTCCGCAACCAGCGTG
>CBFGLP010000062.1:0-21803 GCA_965649595.1 uncultured Myxococcales bacterium
CGAGGCCGCCGGAATCAATTTCCGCGACGTGCTGCTCGCCGCCGGCGTCATCCCACCGGCGGTGAAGGGCGATCGAGTTCAGCTCGGCTTCGAGTGTGCTGGTCGGGTCGTCCGAACCGGCCCCGAGGTTGTCGGCCTCGAGGTCGGCCAGCGGGTCGTGGCCATCGCCCTCGACTGCTGTGCGACCCACGTGACCCTGAGCGCCGAGATGGTGTTCCCGGCGCCCGAGCAGCTCTCGGCGGCCGAGCTCGCGACTCTACCGATCGCTCAGCTGACCGCCTACATCGGTCTGCAACGGGTCGCACGGTTGAGCGCCGGCGAACGAGTGCTGATCCACTCTGCGGCTGGCGGTGTCGGTATCGCCGCGATCCAGTGGGCTCAGCACGTCGGGGCCGAGATCTACGCGACCGCCGGCTCGGAGGACAAGCGAGCGTGGTTGCGCGAGCAAGGCGTCCACTACGTCAGCGATTCGCGGTCGACTCGCTTCGTCGACGACATTCGCCGATGGACCAAAGGTGAAGGCGTCGACGTCGTGCTCAATGCGCTGACCGGCGAATTGATGCACGAGAGCCTCGGCCTCCTGCGTCCGGGTGGCCGGTTCGTGGAGCTCGGGCTCCGCGACGCGTACTCGAACACCCGGCTCGGCTTGGCGCCCTTCGTTCAGAACCTGACCTACAACTTGCTGAACTTGGCCAACATGATCCTCCAGACGCCGGGCAAGGTGCGCGACGTCTTCTTCGAGGTCCTCGGGCTCGTCGAGCAGGGCATCTTGCGACCGCTGCCGGTCTTGTCGCGCCGCCTGTCCGAGGGGGCCCAGGTGCTCTGGGACATGGGCCGCGGGACCCACATCGGCAAGTACGTGCTCACGACCGAGGAGCCCGAGCCACCGCAGATCGCCGTCCCCACGCAGCTCGACCAGCGAGTCGTCTCGCGCCGGCACAGCTACCTGATCACCGGCGGCCTCGGAGGTCTCGGCCTCTCGCTCGCACAATGGATGGCGGAGCAGGGCGCGGGTCAGTTGATTCTGATCGGCCGACGGCCGCCCGAGCGAGACGATCAGCGCGCAGCGATCGCGGCGATCGAGCGGCTCGGCACCCGGGTCACCTGCGCGAGCGTCGACGTCGCGGCGCGAGAGCAGCTCGCCGCGGTGATCGACGCAATCCCAACCGATCTGCCGCTCGCGGGCGTCGTGCACACGGCGGGTGTGCTCGACGACGGCATGCTCGTGAACCTCTCGGGCGAGCAATTCGCTCGGGTCATGGCGCCCAAGGTCGTGGGCGCGTGGAACCTCCACGAGCTCACGCGCCGCCACGCGCTCGATTTCTTCGTGCTCTACAGCTCCGCGTCGGGCGTGTTGGGCAGCCCGGCGCAAGCCAACTACGCCGCCGCCAACACCTTCTTGGACTCGCTCGCCTACCACCGCCGCAGCCTCGGGCTTCCGGCGATCTCGCTCGCCTGGGGCGTGTTCTCCGACGTTGGCCTCGCGGCGGTCGATGATGTCCGGGGCGCGCGGCTGAGCGGTCGTGGCATCACGGCGCTCACTCCCGAGCAGGGCGTTCAATTGTTCGCACGGCTGGTCGCCAGCGATGCCGCGCTGGCGATCCCTTGTCCCTTCGACGCTCGCAAGTGGGCCGAGTTCTATCCGCAGGCGGCGTCTTGGCCTGCGCTGAGCGACCTATTGGCCGAGGCGCCGGCGGTCGCGGCCGGACGCGCCGCGAACCAGTTGATCGCGACGCTGCGCACGGCCTCGCCCGCAGAGGCGAGCCGCTTGGTCGTCGAGCACGTGCTCGCCGAGCTCGCGCAGGTCGTGCGAATGGATGCTGGTCAGCTCGACCCCGAGACCCCCTTCGCCGCGCTCGGTGTCGACAGCCTCATGGGCGTCGAATTGCGCAACCGGCTCGAGCAGTCGACTGGCCAGAGCCTGCCCTCCACGGCGATCTGGACGTACCCGACCCCGCGGGCGCTGGCCGCTTACTTGCTCGAGCGGATCGTCGCCGAGCTGGGCGTCCAGAGCCAGCCAGTCGAGGCGCGCGTGGAGGCCGAGCCCGACGAGATCGCGGAGCTCCGTCAACAACTCGAGGACATCACGGATGACGAGCTGCTCGCGCTGGGCGAGGAGCTCCTGTCCTAGAGAAGGCGAAATGACCGACCCGAAGAATCCCGACTTTCGCGAGCAGTTCCGGCGGTCGCTGGTCAAGATCAGCGAGCTCAAGGCCACGGTAGCCAAGCTCGAGGCGGCGCAGACCGAGCCGATCGCCATCGTGGGTATGGCGTGCCGATTCCCCGGGGCAGCGACGCCCGAGGAATTCTGGCGCGTGCTCGAGCGCGGTGAGGATCACATTCGCAAGTTCCCCGACGAGCGGGTCGTCGGTGAGTGGCCGCAGGACGTCCCACGCTGGATGGGGCTGCTCGACCGAGTCGATGAATTCGATCCGGGGTTCTTCGGGATCAGCCCGCGCGAAGCCGTGAGCCTCGATCCACAGCATCGGCTCGCGCTCGAGGTCACCTGGGAGGCGCTGGAGAGCGCGTTCATCGTTCCGAGCACGCTGCACGAGTCCCGGACCGGCGTCTATTTGGGGGTATGCAGCGGCGACTACATCCGCCGGGTGTTCAGCCTCCCGAGCTCCGAGCGCGACGCCTACGGTACGACCGGCAACATGGCGAGCATCGCCGCGGGTCGAATCTCGTACACGTTTGGCTTGCAAGGTCCGACGGTCACGATCGACACCGCGTGCTCGAGCTCGCTGGTCGCCATCCACCTCGCGTGCATGAGCCTGCGCGAGGGCGAGTCCGACCTCGCGCTCGCCGGCGGCGTCAACCTGATCTTGGACGAGCAGGCCTCGATCGGCCTCGCCAAGACCCAGGCGCTCTCGCCCGACGGGCGGTGCCGGAGCTTCGACGCCGGGGCCAACGGGTTCGTGCGTGGCGAGGGCTGCGGGTTCATCGTGCTGGAGCGCTTGAGCGACGCTCGGCGCAATAATCGGCGGATTCTCGCCGTGATCCCCGGGTCCGCGGTCAATCAAGACGGACGTTCGACCGGCTTGACCGCGCCTAACGTGCTCTCGCAGCAGGCGTTGATCGAGGACGCTCTGCGGCACGCTCGAATCGACGCGGGCCAGGTCAGCCACGTGGAGTGTCACGGGACTGGCACCTCGCTCGGGGATCCAATCGAGATTGACGCGATCCGTGCAGCGCTTGGTGGTGCTGGAGACGCGGACAAGTCGCTCTGGCTCGGGGCGGTCAAGACCAACATTGGTCACCTCGAAGGAGCGGCCGGCGTCGCCGGGCTGATCAAGGTCGTGTTGGCGATGCAGCACGAGCGGCTGCCTCGGATCCTCAACTTGCGGCACCCCAACCCGCGGCTCGCGTTGGCGGGCTCGCGCCTGCAGCTGCTGCGCGAGGCGGTCGAGTGGCCACGAGGAGCGACGCCTCGCGTCGCTGGGGTGTCGAGCTTCGGAATGTCGGGCACCAACGCGCACGTGCTCGTCGCCGACTCGCCCGAGCCGACGGAGCCGCTCGAAGCGCGGGCCAGCGCGAGCGTGCACGTCCCACTGCTCTTCTCCGGTCGCACGGCGTCTGCGGTGAGCGACCAAGTCGAGCGGTTGCGGCGTTGGGTGGCCGAGCGAAGCGACCTGCGCTTGCTCGACGTGGCGTACTCGCTGGCAACCACGCGCACGCACTTTGCGTGGCGAGCGGCGCTCGCTGGCGTGTCGATCGAATCGCTAGCGAAGCTCGACGCCACGCTCGACGTTCGAACCAAGGGGCAGGGGAAGCTGGCGTTCTTGTTCACGGGCCAGGGCTCGCAGCGGCTCGGGATGGGCCGCGAGCTGCTCGTAGCCCATTCGAGCTTTCGCACGGCGTTCGAGCAAGTGTGCGCGGAGTTCGACGCGTTGCTCGATCGACCGCTGCGCGAGGTCATGCATGGCGACGATGCGGGTCGGCTCGATCAGACCCAATTCACGCAGCCGGCTCTGTTCGCGCTCGAGGTCGCGTTGTTCCGCCTGTTCGAGTCGTGGGAGGTGCGGCCCGCGATCCTGCTTGGCCACTCGATCGGTGAGCTCGCTGCCGCTCACGTCGCCGGGGTGCTGTCGCTGGCCGACGCGTGCAAGTTGGTCGCGGCGCGAGGGCGGCTGATGCAGGCGCTGCCCGAAGGTGGCGCGATGGTCTCGATTCAAGCCTCGGAGGACGAGCTGCGGCTGGTGCTCGAGCAGCACGCCGGGGTCGACATCGCCGGGCTCAACGGGCCGATGTCGACGGTGGTGTCCGGCGACGAGGCTCCGGTGCTGGCCGTGGCGGAGCTGTTTCGGGCGCGCGGTCGCAAGACGCAGCGGCTGACGGTCAGCCACGCGTTTCACTCGCGGCGGATGGATGGAATGCTGGCCGCGTTCCGCGAGCTGGTGGCGTCGCTGAGCTTCTCGCCGCCACGGATCCCGATCGTGTCGAACGTGACCGGGCAGCTGGCGACGGCAGAGCAGCTCAGCTCGCCGGATTACTGGGTCCGTCACGTCCGCGACGCGGTGCGCTTCGTCGACGGCGTGCGGACGCTCGAGCAGCAAGGCGTGGGCGTGATGCTCGAGCTTGGACCGCACGGCGTGCTCTCGTCGATGGCCGCCGGGTGCTTGTCGGAGCGCTCGCGCGAGCAAACCGAGCTGGTCGTGTCGCTGCGGCGAGATCGGTCGGAGGCGGAGACGCTGGCGTTGGCGCTGGGCAGGCTCCACTGCCAAGGGGTGGCGATCGACTGGCAGGCATTCTTCGCGCCCTTCGAGCCGCGGTGCGTGGAGCTCCCGACCTATGCGTTCCAGCGCGAGCGTTACTGGTTGGACGCGGCCACTCGTCAGGCAACCGACGTGGTTGCGGCGGGCCTCGACGCGAGCGAGCACCCCTTGGTCGGGGCGATCGTCCCGATCGCCGAGCGCGACGCCTACCTGTTCACGGCTCGGCTCTCGCTGGCCGAGCACCCATGGCTGGCGGATCACGTGGTCTTCGATCACGTGCTGTTCCCGGGCACTGGCTTGCTCGACCTCGCGCTCACGGCCGCCGCCCACGTGGGTGGGAGCACGATCGAGGAGCTCTCGCTCGAGGCCCCCTTGGTGCTCGACCGCGAGCAGGCGAGCTTCGTGCAGCTCTCGCTCTCGGAGCCTGATCAGGCGGGCCGCCGCAGCTTCACGATTCACGCGCGCCCCGAGGCCTCGCGCACGTGGACCCTGCATGCGTCGGGCGCGGTCGTCGTCGGTGAGCCCTCGTTCGAGTTCGACACGAGCGCATGGCCGCCGCCGGGCGCCAGCGAGCTGCCCCTGGACGACTTCTACGCTCGCCTCGCAGGCACGGGCCTGAGCTACGGTCCGACCTTCCAAGGGCTCGTCCGCGCGTGGTCCCGCGGCGACCTCCGCTACGCCGAGGTCCGCTTGCCCACCGGCACCGCCGGCGTCGAGGGCTTCGTCAGCCCGGCTGGGCCGAAGGGCTTCGCTCTGCATCCGGCGCTGCTCGATGCGGCCCTGCACGCGCTCATGCTCGACCGGGTGGGTGCTGGTATAGCGCTGCCCTTCGCGTGGTCGGGGGTCTCGCTCGCGGCCGTCGGCGCCACCGCGATCCGAGCTCGCCTGGCCCCGAGTGGTCCCGAGGGCTCGTTCGCGCTCGAGATCACCGACCCGAGCGGTCGGCCGGTCGCGCTCGTGACCACGCTGGCGACGCGACCTGCTACGCAGGCCAGCATTCGCGACTCGCTCGGGCGTCGTCAGGTCGACTCGCTCTATCGGGTCGATTGGCGGCCGTTCACCAAGCTCGAGTCGATCACGGGGACACCGGTCGTGCTCGGTGGCGACGAGTCGCTCGCCGCCGCCCTCGCGGCGACGCGCGTGGACGATCTCGCGTCATTGCCGAGCGGGGTCGGCGTCGTCATCCTGCCTTGCTTCGCCAGCGAGACGACTCCGCTCGCTGCTTCGCTCTCGCTGCGCGAGCGCCTGGTCGCATGGCTGGCGAGCCCCCAAGCGGCCGACGCTCGACTGGTGATCGTGACTCGCCGTGCGATCGCGGCCGAGTCGCACGAGGATGTCCTCGATCTCGCTCACGCACCGCTGTGGGGCCTGGTCCGAACGGTGCAGGCCGAGCACCCCGACCGAGACATCGTCATCGCGGACGTCGACCTCGGGCTCGCCTCGCTGCGCGTGCTCCCGAGCGCGCTGGGGTCGGGTGAGCCACAGCTGGCGATTCGCGGCTCGACGGTCCTGGTGCCGCGACTCGTCGGCGCGTCGTCGGACTTCTTGCGCCCGCCCAGCGATGCGCGAGCCTGGTACCTCGAGACCCCGGTCCGCGGCACGCTCGAGAACCTCACCTTCGTTGCCCATGACGAGCTAGTCGAGTTGATCGAATCGGTCGAGCCGGTCGAGCCGGTGCCGCTCGCACCAGGCCACGTCCGGATCAGCGTGCGTGCGACGGGCCTCAACTTCCGAGACGTCCTCAACGCGCTCGGCATGTACCCCGGCGATCCGGGCCCGCTCGGCTACGAGGGGGCCGGCGTGGTCGTCGACGTCGGCCCCGGTGTCGAGTCGCTGGCGGTTGGCGATCGCGTGTTCGGCCTGCTCCGGGCGGGCTTCGGTTCACATGCGGTGATCGACCAGCGCATGGTCACCCGGATCCCGGCGCAGTGGAGCTTCGTCGAGGCCGCGTCGGTGCCCGTGGTGTTCTTGACCGCCTACTATGCCCTGGTCGATCTCGCCGGCCTGCGCTCGAACGAGCGGATCCTGATCCACGCAGCGGCGAGTGGCGTCGGTATGGCCGCAGCACAGCTCGCCCGCCACCTCGGGGCCGAGGTGTTCGGCACGGCGAGCCCGCCCAAGTGGGACACGCTGCGCAGCTGCGGCTTCGATGATCGTCACATCTCGAGCTCACGCACGCTCGAGTTCGAGCAACACTTCCTGGCGGCGACGGAGGGTGCGGGGGTCGACGTCGTGCTCGACGCGCTCGCGCGCGAGTTCGTCGACGCCTCGCTGCGGCTGCTGCCACGAGGTGGTCGCTTCATCGAGATGGGCAAGACGGACGTCCGCGAGCCTGCCGAGGTCGCCAAAGCGCACCCGGGCGTCGCCTATCAGGCCTTCGATCTGCTCGAGGCCGGGCTCGATCGCATCCAGGTGATGCTGCGCGAGCTCGTCGGGTTGTTCGAGCGCGGCGCCCTCGAGCTCCTGCCGATCACGACCTGGGACGTGCGCGAGGCTCCTGAGGCGTTCCGCCATGTTGGTCAAGCCAAGCACGTCGGCAAGGTCGTGCTCACGGCCGCCCGCGAGCTCGACCCTGCTGGCACGGTGCTGATCACCGGCGCGACTGGGGCGCTCGGCTCGCTGGTCGCTCGCCACCTCGTCGACCAGGGCTTGGCGCGCCACCTCTTGCTGACCTCGCGCAGCGGCCCTGCGGCTCCCGACGCCCACGAGCTCGTCACCGAGCTCGAGGCGAAGGGGGCGAGCGTCTCGCTGGTCGCTTGCGACACGTCGGATCGCGACGCGCTCGCGCGCTTGCTAGCGACGATCGCCGACGAGCACCCCTTGACCGCCGTCATCCATACTGCCGGCGTGCTCGATGACGGAATGCTCGCCTCGCTCGACGGCCCCCGCTTCGAGCGGGTGTTTCAACCAAAGGTCGATGCGGCGACGCACCTGCACGAGCTGACCAAGACGCGCGATCTCGCGGCGTTCGTGCTGTTCTCCTCGGTCGCGGGGGTGCTCGGCTCGGCCGGGCAGGCCAACTATGCGGCGGCAAACGTCTACCTCGACGCGCTCGCGGTGCATCGGCGCAGCGCGGGATTGCCCGCGCTGAGCCTCGCATGGGGTCCCTGGGCAGGCGCGGGTATGGCCGCGCGCTTGGGCAACGCCGAGCGTGAGCGTATGCGTCGGATGGGCACGCCACCGCTGGAGATCGACGAGGGCCTGAAATTGCTCAGCCTCGCGCTCGCTCGGCCCGAACCGGCGCTCGTGCCCATTCGCCTCGATCTCCAGGCGCTGGCTGCGAGGACGGATGGGCTGCCGACGCTGCTGCGTGGGCTCGTGCACGTCCGGCCGCCGCGTGCCGCCGAAGCTGCGGTCGCTACCGAAGGTCTGGCGCAGCGGCTCGCTTCGCTGCCGGCAGACGAGCGCGAGCGCTTCATGCTCGAGCTCGTGCGAAGCGAGGCCGTGATCGTGCTCGGAATTGCGGCCGCAACCTCGCTCGCGCCAGACCAGCCGCTCCAGGAGATCGGGCTCGATTCGCTGATGGCAGTCGAGCTCCGGAATCGTCTGCAGGCGGCGACGAGCCTGCGCTTGCCCAGCACCTTCTCGTTCGATTATCCCTCGTCGCTAGCCATGGCGCGGTACCTGTTGGGCGAGCTCGCTCCGGGTGAGGTCGCGTCGGCAGAGAACACCGACGAGCAAGTCCAACGACGGATCGCTGCAATACCGCTCGCCAAGCTGCGCGAGTCGGGGTTGCTGTCCGCGCTCTTGCAGCTAACGGACGATCGCGCACGCGAGCCCCAGACCCCCGCCGTCTCGGTCGACGACATGTCCGTCGACGATCTGATCAATTTCGCCTTGGCCGACGCCGACGACGACACCTGAGCCACGCATGGACACGTCATCCGACAAGTTGGTCAAAGCGCTCCGCGCCTCGGTCAAGGAGGTCGAGCGTCTGCGCCGTCAGAACGACGAGCTCGTCACCACCGCGTCGGAGCCGATCGCCATCGTGTCGATGGCTTGTCGGTTCCCCGGCGGCGTCGCCACGCCCGAGCAATTGTGGCGCTTGCTCGTCGACGAGATCGACGCGATCACGGCATTTCCCGAGGATCGCGGCTGGGATGTCGAGGGGGCATACGATCCCGATCCCGAACGGGTCGGGACGACGTATGCGCGCGAGGGGGGGTTCATCGATCGCCCCGATCTCTTCGACGCCTCGTTCTTCGGCATCAGTCCGCGCGAGGCTGCAAGCATGGATCCGCAGCAGCGCTTGTTGCTCGAGGTCGCGTGGGAGGCGATCGAGCGCGCTGGGATCGATCCGACCTCGCTGCGCGAGAGCAAGACCGGCGTCTATGTCGGGCTCTGCTTTTGCGATTATGATCGGCACACCCCGCGACCGGCCGAGGCCGAGGATGGCTATGGTGCGCTGGGTATTGCGGCGAGCATCGCCTCTGGCCGCATCTCGTACTTCCTCGGCCTCCAGGGTCCCTCGCTCACCGTCGACACGGCGTGCAGCTCGTCGCTGGTGACGGCTCACCTGGCATGTCAGGCGTTGCGCAAGCGCGAGTGTGATCTCGCGTTGGTCGGGGGCGCGACGATCTTCACCACGCTCGACTCGTTCATCATCTTCAGCCGCCTCAAGGCCCTGTCTCCAGATGGTCGGTGCCGGGCGTTCTCCGCCGCCGCGAACGGGGCGGGCTGGGCCGAGGGTGTCGGCGTCATCATGTTGGAGCGCCTGTCCGATGCGCAGGCGAAGGGTCACGAAGTACTGGCGGTCATCCGCGGGTCGGCGATCAACCAAGACGGGCGGAGCCAGGGCCTGACTGCGCCCAACGGCCCCGCGCAGCAGCGAGTCATTCGCGACGCCTTGGCCGCGGCGAAATTGTCCGCTGCGGAGGTCGACGTCGTCGAGGCGCACGGCACGGGAACCACGCTCGGTGATCCAATCGAGGCGCAAGCCCTCCAGGCGACCTACGGCCGCGAGCGCACGCTCGAGTCTCCGCTCCGGCTCGGCTCGATCAAGTCCAACATTGGCCACTCGCAGGCCGCCGCCGGCGTCGCTGGTATCATCAAGATGGTGCTGGCGTTGCAGCACGAGCTGCTGCCCAAGACCCTGCACGCGGAGTCGCCCTCACCGCTGATCGATTGGTCGTCTGCTGGGGTCGAGCTGCTCACGCGGCCGCTCGCGTGGCCGCGTGGACAGACACCCCGACGCGGGGCAGTGTCGTCGTTCGGGATCTCGGGGACCAACGCCCACGTCATCTTGGAGGAGGCTCCCTCGCTACCGCCCGAGCTGGCCACCAGCGAGGCACCTGCGGAGTCGAGCGTCACTCTGCCGGTCTGTCTGCCCATCTCCGCGCACGGCGAGGCCGGGCTGCGCCAGCAGGCCGCGCGGCTGCGGGAGCACCTCGACGCGAATCCAGATCTGGGTTTGGCCGATGTCGGGTTTTCGCTGGCGTCGACCCGAGCGTTGCTGAGTCACCGCGCGGTAATTGTCGCGCGCACGCGTGCCGACGCCGAGGCGGGCTTGGACGCGCTCGCGCGCGGCGAGGCATCTGGCAACTACGTGAGCGGGACGGCGACCGCTCGCGGCAAGCTCGTATTCGTATTTCCCGGGCAAGGCTCGCAATGGCCCGACATGGCCCGGTCGTTGCTCGACCAATCGCCAGTATTTCGCGCGCAGATCGAGGCTTGCGCCGAGGCCCTCGCTCCGCACACGGATTGGTCGCTACTCGAGGTCCTGCGCCAAGCGCCTGGTGCCGCGTCGCTCGGGCGCGTCGACGTCGTGCAGCCCGTGCTCTTCGCGATGATGGTCGCGCTGGCGGGCGTGTGGCGCTCGCTCGGGGTCCAGCCCGACGCGGTCGTCGGCCATAGCCAAGGCGAGATTGCTGCCGCGTGTGTGGCTGGAAGCCTCAGCCTCGCAGACGCGGCCAAGATCGTGGCGCTGCGCAGTCGCGTCATCGCGTCGCTATCGGGTGCTGGGGCGATGGCGGCAGTGTCGCTGTCCGCTGACGAGGTCCAGGCTCGGATTTCCCGCTTCGGCGGGCGCTTGGCCCTCGCCGTCGACAATGGCCCGGCGTCGACCGTCGTATCGGGCGAGCCCGCTGCGATCGACGAGCTCGTCGCCGCGCTCACGGCCGATGGCGTATTTGCTCGCCGCGTGAACGTGGACTACGCGTCGCACTGTGCCCAAGTCGAGACGATCGAGGCCGAGCTCGTAGCCGCGCTCGCTGACATCCGCCCACGCAAAGGCGACATCCCAATCTACTCGACCGTCGATGCGAAGGTAATCGACGGATCGAGCCTGGACGCTCGATATTGGTATCGCAATCTGCGGCAGACCGTCCGCTTCGCCGACGCGGTGCAAGGAGCGCTCGCGGACGGGCACAGCATGTTCGTCGAGGTCAGCCCTCACCCCGTGCTGACGCTGGCGCTCGGCGGGCTGCTGGGCGTGCAGGGCAGCCGAGGCGCGGTGGTGGCCACGCTGCGGCGCGACGACGGCACGATCGAGCGGGTGCTGTTGGGGCTCGGGGAGCTGCACTCCCGCGGCTTGACGGTTGCTTGGCAGAGCTACTTCGCCTCGTCGAAGCCGCGGCGGGTCGCGTTGCCGACCTATGCGTTCCAACGCGAGCGCTGCTGGCTCGACGCCGACGCGCGGGCTTCGACGGACGTCGGTGACGCAGGGTTGGTCGCGGTCGAGCATCCGCTCTTGCGCGCTCGGACGACGCTGCCCGGTCGCGACGTGTCGGTGTTCACTGGCACGATCTCGGCTGCTTCGTTTGCATGGCTCTCGGAGCATCGGCTGTTCGACAAGGTCGTGTTCCCAGCTGCCGGCTTGGTCGACTCGCTGCTCGCCGCGCTCGCGTTGGCGCGGCCGGACGCTGCGGTGTTGACCATCGATCAGCTCGAGTTCGCTGCACCGCTCGTGTTGGACCGCGGGCTCCGACACTTGCAGGTCGTGCTCGGCTCCGAGCAGGATGGCGCGCATTCGTTCGCGATCCATTCTCGGCCTGCGGATGCCGAGGTCTGGACGGAGCATGCCTCCGGTCACGCCCACGTCGGACCGGTGACGTCGAGCGATGCGCCAAGCTGGCCGCCAGCGAGCGCCGAGACCGTCGACGTCGAGCAGGTCTACGCGCGGCTCGAAGCGCTCGGGCACGTGGTTGGGCCGAGCTTCCGTGGTCTTCGGCGAGCGTGGCGGGGCCAGGCGGACGAGCTGTTTGTCGAGCTCGAGCTGCCTGGACAGAGCCGAGGCGAGCAGTTCCTGCTTCACCCCGCGCTGCTCGAAGCGCTTCGCCACTCGGTCGTGCTCGCGGCGGGAGACGGCGCTCCCGCCAGCTTGCCCGCGAGCTTGCGGGGCTTGTCCGTCCACGCCACGGGAGCCAGCCAGCTCCGCGTGCGTGTGGCGTTGTCCCGGGCGCCGCAATCATCATCGCTGTCCTTCACCGCGTGGGATCAGCAAGGCAACTTGGTCGTCGAGCTTGGGGAGCTCGTCGAGGCTCCGGTAGCTCCTCATGACCTCGAGACCGGCTCGCTTCGGTATCTCCATCGCGTGACGTGGGAGCAGCCCGCTGGTGGCCGAGCGGAGCCGGCGAGCTCCTGGCTGCTAGTCGGCGACGAGCGAGACGTCGAGGCCTTGGCCAAGCATCTGCGGGATCGCGGCTCATCGGTCACGCAATGGCCGACATGGGCGGCGTTCTCGGACCAGGCGAGCTCGCTCGATGTCTCCGACCCGCGAGCGCGGACGGTGCTCGTGCACGTGTTTCCTCGCGTTGACGCGCGTGCTCGCGTCGAACACCGCGCGCTCGTCGAGGCCGACGCGCTCGCGCTGGTCCGCGAGTGGTTGGTGCGAGCAGAGCTCGCCGGCACTCGGCTCGTCTGGCTGACGCGGGGCGCATTCCAAGGTGGGGATGACGAGCTCGTCGACTTGGTCCGTGCGCAGCAGGTTGGGATCGCTCGAAGCGCTCGCGTCCAGGGCTCCACCCGCGGTCCATTCCTGCTCGACATTGGCGAAGGCGAGGTCCCGGTCGATCTGCTCGTGCAAGGGCTGGAGAGCGTCGACGAGCCTGAGCTCGCGTGGCGGGACGGGACGTGGCTCGCTCCCCGTTTGCGGCCCGTGGAGCAGCCGAGCCAGCCGCTCGCGGCCGAGCAACTCGATCACCACCCCGAGCTAGCGGACGGGACGGTGCTCTTGGTGGGGGCGAGTGGACGACTCGGCGCTCTGCTGGCCGCTCACCTCATCCACCGGCACCAGGTCCGGCACCTGATCGTCTGTGCGCGCGAACCCGCTGCGCTCACGGAGCTGCGCGAGCTCGAGGCCGCGACGATCGAGATCCTCACGTGCGATGTCGCCGACGCCGACGCGCTCGCCGAGCTGCTGCGAGGCATCCCACCCGAGCGCCCGCTCAGCGCGGTGTTCAACCTCACCGCCATCGACGAGGTGCAGCCGGTCGGGATCGAATCCGAGGAGGTCGAAGAGCTCCTGCGCCGGTCGTGTGCTGGCGCTTGGAACCTGCACCAACAGACTCGTGATTGTCGGCTCGCGGCGTTCGTGTCGATCACGTCGGCCGCCGCCACGCTCGGTGACTCTGCGGCGGTGACCAGCGCGGCGCTCGAAGGCTTCTTCGCGGCGCTCGGGCAGCTCCGTCGTGCGGGCGGGCAGGCGGCGCTCGGCTTGGCGTTGGGACCCTGGGGGGAGGAGGGAGAGCGGCGCGGCGCAATTCCACCGCTGCGTGACGCCGAGGTCATGGCGCTGCTCGACACGGCGCTCGTTGGCTCGGAGCCGCTGCTCGTCGCGGCCCGGCTCGAGAGCAAGGCTCTCGCGCAGCGCGGCCCCGAGCTACCCGCGATCCTGCGTGCGCTGGTGCCCGCCAGGCTGCGTCGTGCCGCGAGCCAGCTCGACTCGAACGTCGCGCTGGCGCAGCGCCTCGCGCAGATGGGGGCGGACGACCAGCAGCGCTTGTTGCTGGAGATGGTCGCGGCCGAGGCGGGCGCGGTCTTGGGTATCGGCACGCGCGGGCTCGCCGAGGACCAGCCACTGCAAGAGCTGGGGCTCGACTCGTTGATGGCCGTGCAGCTGCGCAATCGGCTGCAAGAGTCGACCAACCTGCAGCTCCCCTCGACGCTGCTGTTCGACTATCCAACCGTGAGCGCGCTCGCCCAGATGCTTCGAGCGCGCTTGCTCGATCAGATCGGTGCGTCGGCTCCGGCCAGTCGAGCGGCGCCTGTCAGCCAAATCGCTGCGGCCCCCGACGATCCGATCGTCATCGTGTCGATGGCGTGTCGCTATCCCGGCGGCGCCGACAGCCCCGAGCAGCTTTGGGAGCTGGTCGCCGAGGGCCGCGACGCGATCTCGGAATTTCCGACCAATCGTGGCTGGAAGCTCGAGGGTCTCTACCACCCCGATCCCGATCACATCGGCACTACCTACACCCGTGGTGGTGGATTCCTCGCCCAGCCGGCGCTGTTCGACGCGAGCCTATTCGGGATTAGCCCGCGTGAAGCCGTGGGCATGGACCCGCAGCAACGCTTGCTCCTCGAGCTGGCCTGGGAAGTGTTCGAGCGGGGTCACATCGCCGCCTCGGCGCTGGCCGGCAGCCGCACCGGCGTGTTCATCGGCATCAATTACGACGACTATCGCGAGCTCGCCCCGACCGGAGAATTCGCCGAGGACGGCTATACGACGCTCGGCACGACGGCGAGCGTCGCCTCGGGGCGCATTGCGTATACCTTCGGCCTCGAAGGTCCAGCGATCTCGCTCGATACGGCGTGCAGCAGCTCGCTCGTGGCGATCCACCTCGCTTGCCAGGCGCTCCGCAACCGCGAGTGTGATCTCGCCCTCGCTGGCGGAGTCACGGTCCTGTCCACGACCGAGCCGTTCTTGGTGTTCGCCCGGCTCAAGACGTTGTCACCGGACGGGCGCTGCCGGGCGTTCTCGGCCGAGGCCGACGGCGCTGGCTGGGGCGAGGGCGCCGGTGTCTTGCTGCTCGAGCGGCTCTCGGATGCTCGGGCCAAGGGTCATCGGATCCTCGCGGTCGTTCGGAGCTCGGCGCTCAATCAAGACGGGCGCAGCCAAGGCTTGACGGCGCCCAATGGGCTCGCCCAGCAACGGGCGATCCTCGCAGCGCTGGCGGCAGCGCAGCTGAGCGGCGACGAGGTGGACGTCGTCGAGGCGCACGGTACGGGGACGAGCTTGGGCGATCCGATCGAAGCCCAAGCCCTGCAGGCGACCTACGGTCGCGCCCACACTCCAGACCGTCCGCTCTGGCTCGGATCGATCAAGTCGAACATCGGCCACGCGCAAGCAGCCGCCGGTGTCGCGGGGGTCATCAAGATGGTGCAGGCGATGCAGCATCGTCTGTTGCCCAAGACGCTGCACGCCGAGCGGCCATCTCCACACGTCGACTGGTCCGACGGGCGGGTTCGGCTGCTGACCGAGGCGATGCCCTGGGAGCCGTCCGGACGGCCCAGGCGGGCCGCAGTGTCGGCGTTCGGGATCTCGGGCACCAACGCGCATGTGATCCTCGAAGAGGCGCCTCCACGCGAGGTTGCGCGTGAACGAGAGCCGGCGGCTCCGGCTCCCAGGCACGTGCCATTGCTGCTGTCCGGCAAGACCCCGGACGCCGTGAGGGCGTACGCCGAGTCGCTGCTCCAGCAGCTCGAGGCCGCGGAGGAGACGTCGATCCTCGACTTGGCGCACTCGTTGGTGACGACGCGGACCCAGCTCGAGTGCCGTGCCCACCTGGCCGTTTCGAGCCGCGCAGAGGCCCTCGACGCGCTCGCGCGGCAGAGCCGGGCGGGGGCACCGGTCGTGCGCGTGGGGGCAAAGCCCAAGCTCGCGGTGCTGTTCACGGGCCAAGGCGCCCAGCGACCTGGGATGGGTAGCGAGCTCTACCACGCCTACCCGGTGTTCCGTGCCGCGTTCGACCAGGTCTGCTCGCATTTCGATGGCTTGCTCGAGCAGCCGCTGCGCGAGGTCATCTTCGCTGATCGCGATGCTCGTCTGGATCAGACCAGCTACACGCAGCCAGGGCTGTTCGCGCTCGAGGTCGCGCTGTTTCGGCTGTTCGAGTCGTGGGGCATCCGAGCGAACGTGTTGTTGGGCCACTCGATCGGGGAGCTCGCGGCCGCTCATGTTGGCGGAGTGTTCTCGTTGGTGGACGGATGCAAGCTGGTCGCGGCGCGCGGTCGGCTGATGCAGGCCCTGCCCGAGGGCGGGGCGATGGTCTCGCTACAAGCCTCGGAGGACGAGGTCGTCGCCCGACTGAGCCCCTACGAGGGTGTAGACATCGCTGGGCTCAACGGACCGCTGTCCACGGTCGTGTCGGGTGACGAGGAGCCGGTGTTGCGGCTCGCAGACGAGCTTCGCAGCCTGGGCCGCAGGGTTCAGCGACTGACGGTGAGCCACGCGTTTCACTCGCACCGGATGGATGGGATGCTGGCGGAGTTCCGCGAGGTGGTCGCTGGGCTGAGCTTGTCGCCCCCCAGCATTCCGATCGTGTCGAATGTCAGCGGGGAGCTTGCGACTCCCGAGCAGCTGTGCTCACCCGAGTACTGGGTTCGGCACGTGCGCGAGGCGGTGCGCTTCTCCGACGGGGTCCGAACGCTGGAGCAGCAGGGCGTCGGTGTGCTGCTCGAGCTGGGTCCGCACGGGGTCCTGGCGTCGATGGCGTCGGCCTGCCTATCCGACGAAGGTCGAGCGCGCGTCGTCATCACTCCGGCGCTGCGACGCGATCGCGCGGACACGGAGACGATCGTGCAAGCGCTCGGCGAGCTGCATTGTCGGGGTGCATCGGTCGACTGGAGCGCTTACTTCGAGCCCTTCGGGCCCGAGCGCGTCGAGGTCCCGATCTACCCGTTCCAGCGCAAGCACTACTGGCTCGACGGACGCGCCCGCACGCGCGCCGACATACCTGGGGCGCTGGAGATCGACCACCCCTTGTTGGGGCCGGTCGTGGGCATCGCTGCCAGCGACGAGTTCGTGTTCTCGGCCCAACTTTCGCGGGCGACACACCCATGGTTGGCCGACCACGTGGTGCTCGATCACGTGTTGTTCCCCGGCACCGGCTTCCTCGATCTGATCTTGGCCGCCGCGGCGCACGTCGGGACCCCTCGGATCGAGGAGCTCTCGCTCGAAGCACCCTTGGCCATCGACGAGCGAGAGGGCGCGTTGTTGCAGATCTTCGTTGCGAAGCCCGACGAGGGCGGGCAGCGGAGCTTCACCCTTCACTCGCGCCCTGCCGCGTCTGCGAGCCATGGAGCGTGGATCCTGCATGCGTCCGGGACATTGACGGCAGAGCACGGACCTGCTCGCTTCGAGCTGACCCAGTGGCCGCCGCCAGGCGCCAGGGCGATCGACTTGACCGGCTTCTATGCTGGGATGGCCGAGGCAGGCTTCCCCCGGGGTCCGAGCTTTCGCGGGCTCGTGCGCGCGTGGGAGTCGGGCGGCCAATATCATGCCGAGGTCGCGCTGCCCGAGGGCAGTGAGGTCGAGGGCTTTGCGATCCACCCGGGGCTGCTCGACGCGGCGCTTCAGGTGCTCGCGCTCGCCCACACCGCATGGTTGCCCTTCGGCTGGACTGGCGTCTCGTTGTACGCCACCGCTGCCAAGTCGCTGCGGGTCCGCTTCACCCCTGGGGGATCGGAGGGGAGCTACGCAGTCGACGTTGCGGACGAGCGGGGCCGACCGGTCGCGGCGATCGACGCGTTCAGGATTCGCCACATCTCGCCCGAGCTGCTGCGCGAGGCCCTCGTTCGCAACGACGTGCGTGATCTTCATTGTGTGGAGTGGAAGCCTCGCGGGTCCCTGGCCGATGCGAGCTCCGGCACGTGGACCGTGATCGGGGCGGACCAGGGGGTCGCCGATGCGATTGGAGCGAGGGCCATCGACTCGCTCGCGCAAGCCTCCGATCGCGTCATGCTCGCGTGCCTCGAGCGCAACAGCGATCCGCTCGAAGCGTCGGTCCGAGTGCTCGAGCTCGTTCAGCGCTGGTTCGCCGACGAGCACCACGCCGACGCTCGCTTGGTGGTCCTCACCCGGCGAGCCATTGCGGCAGGTCTCGAAGAGGACGTCCTCGACCTCGGGCACGCGCCCGTCTGGGGTCTCGTTCGGTCTGCCCGAGCCGAGTACCCCGAGCGCGCGGTGGTGCTCGTCGACGTCGACGAGCACCCGGCGTCCGTGGCTGTTCTGCTCAGGGCGCTCGACTCTGGTGAATCGGAGCTGGCGATCCGTGCGGGAGAGGTGCTCGCACCCCGACTGGTGCCCGCGCGCCCGGGCGCGGGCGCGGGCGCGCTCGCGCTCGACGGCAACGGCACGGTCTTGATCACCGGAGGCACCGGTGGGTTGGGAGCAGCCTTGGCCTCGCACCTGGTTCGGCAACACGGAGCGCGTCACCTCCTGCTGACCTCCCGGCGGGGAGCCGACACCCCCGACGCCCTGCGCTTGCTCGAGCAGCTCGAGCAGGCAGGTGCCTGCGTACGCATCGTTGCCTGTGACGTGAGCGTCCAGCAGCAGGTCGCGGCGTTGCTCGCCTCGATCAGCCCAGAGCATCCGCTGACGATGATCGTTCACGCCGCTGGCGTCATCGCCGACGGCGTGCTCGCCTCGCTCGATCCGCAGGCGTTCGCAACCGTGTTTGGACCGAAGGTCACCGGCGCCGAGAACCTGCACGAGCTGACGAGGGACTTGCCGGGGTGCCGGTTCGTGACCTTCTCGTCGATCGCTGGTGTGCTCGGCTCTCCGGGCCAGGCCAACTACGCAGCTGCCAACGCGTACCTCGACGCGCTATGTGCCCATCGCCAGGCGGTGGGGCTCCCCGCGATCAGCCTCGCTTGGGGTCCATGGTCGGGCGGTGGGATGGTGACTCGGCTGTCGAGCGCTCAACAAGCTCGCAGCAAGAGCTCGGGCTTTCCCCCCTTCAGCCTCGACGAAGGCCTGCACCTCTTCGATGTCGTGTTCAGCCGCTCCGAGGCTCTGCTCGTACCCACGAAGCTGGATGTCAAGGCGCTCTCGGCTCGTGCCGACGCGCTGCCCCGGATGCTCCGCGGGCTGGTCCGTGCGGCCCCGGTCGAGCGAGGCACGAGCAAGCCCGAGTCGGGCTCGTCGCTCAGCGAAGAGCTCGCGCGCAGGAGCCCGGACGAGCGGACCCAGTTCTTGCTCGACACCATCCGTGGGGAAGTTGCGGCTGTCCTGGGCTTGTCGACAACCCAGCTTGGGCCAGGTCAACCCCTTCAAGATCTCGGGCTCGACTCGCTGATGGCCGTCGAGCTGCGGAACCGCCTCCAGGCGATCACCGGGCTACGCTTGCCCAGCACCTTGATCTTCGAGCATCCGACCGTGACCGCGCTGACGGGCATGCTGTTGAACGAGCTCGGTAGGGGGCTCGGGGGCGGACAGCCCGCCAGCTCACCAGTAAACGTGTCCGACGCAAGCGAGCCCGACAGCAGCGTGCGGATGCTTCGCACGTGGTTGAGCACGGACCAGCCGAAGGCTCCAGCGAGGAGCTCGGCCGGCCAGACGGGGCTCATCCGCTTGCTGCGCGACGCGATCGAGTCGGGTGCAATCGACGCCGCGAGCGCGACTCTCGAGGCTCTCACCAAGCTCCGCTTGGCGGACCCGCTCGCCAAGCAACCGGAGCCCAAGCCGACGCTCCTGACTCGTGCAGCTGCGGACGATTCGCTGCTCTTCTACTGCATTCCATCACCCGCGGCTCCGTCCTCTCCCTTGCAGTTCGCTCGGTTCGCCGCGAGCCTGGCCCAACGAGCGACCATCTGGGCCAACGCCATTCCTGGCTATGAAGTAGGGGAACGCTTGCCCGACTCCCGCGAGTTCCTCGTCCGCTATCATGCCGAGGGCCTGCGGATGGCGCTCGGTGGCCGGCGGCCGATCTTGGTCGGCTATTCGGCAGGCGGCTGGCTCGTGGCCGACTTGGCCAAGCACTTTGAAGACGTCGGCGAGCCAGTCGAAGGAGTGGTGTTCATCGACACGCTCTCGCCCATGGCCGAGCTCACTGGCATTCAAGTACACCTTCCCTTCATCTCGAGCGTCGCCGAGGTGTTCCTGTCCGGTCAGTCCATCTATTCGGAAGAGGATCTCGTCTACCAAATCACGGCGATGCCTTCGATCTTCGGAATGTTCATGTCCGACTGGATCATGCCCACGCTCGACACGACGCCTGCGCTGTTCATCCGTTCGACCACGGGAATGCCGGCCTTCCTCGATGGCAAGAGCCTGTACTCGAGCCCAGAGCTGAACTTCGCGCCCAAGATCGCGGACTTCAGCGTGGTTTCGACTGACACCGATCATTTCCAGTTGATCGGGGATTCGGTCAACGAGGTCATCGGGCACATCCTAGCGTGGACGGGCGCCAGGTTCGGCAAGGGCTGAAGGGCTGAGCTCCTCGGCAGTGAACCAATAAAAAACACATCGAGGCGCGAGCCTCGATGTGTTTTGTGGCGCTACGTTGGGCCTACTGGGGCCCTGGAACTTGATAGTCAGCCGGGGGCTTGGGGCACGAGAGGCTGTGGCTGGCGTAGGACTTCATCGCGGTATTGATCGCGGCGTCCATCGTGCCCACGTTCCGCGAGGGCGCGCCCTTGTCCCCAGCCATCCACGCGAGAGCCGTCGCCACTCCTCGCATGAGGCTATTGGGGATGATATTGATGTACTCGAGGATGCAGCCAGCTTGCGTGTCCTCATCCAACATCCGATCGGCCACGTATTTGCGCATGGTCGCCGTCGGAACCTCCATCCGAGAAGAATCGATGACGAGAATGATCTTCGTCCCCGTGGCGCGCGCCTTGTCGGTCAGAGGCCGGCGATTGACGTAATACTCGTCCAGCATTTCCGCGGTCATGGACCCCATGATGCCGATGAACAGCAGCGGAAAGTACCGGCTGTCCAACGTCATGTAAGCGCTTCCCCTCTTGATGAAGAACACTTTCTCGTCGATGGAGCTCATTGTTGGGGCCGTGTGGTGGTGTGTGACATCGAGCAGGTGCTCGAGGAAGTCGCGCTCAGAGTACGACTGGGGGGACTGGCGCCGCAAGTGAAATAGAGAGTGCGCCTCGGACGCGGCTTGCAGCGAGCGTCGAGCCTCCGCGAGAGCCCACACGGTCCGGCTGCTGCCCACGACCCGCTCCCGTCCACTGAGACTGAACCGATCTCCAGCATGACGTTGCTCACGGCAAATTGGGCCATCTGGGGATCTGAGCCCCGATCGGCAGCGCGAATCGAATCGAGAGATCGGACGAGGACTTTAGCAGAAATCGGCGGCTCGCCAGATATGGAATCATGCATTCGAGCATTTAATAATGAGATATCGAATCGGCAGGTAATGTCGATCATTATCACATTGGAGAACCTCGATTCGCTCGCTGCGTTGCGAGCGAATCCGGCTCCGCGCCGCGCGAGAGAAGGCGCCGCGAAACCTCGGCCGCGCGCGTGGGAGCACCGACACCCAGCCGAGTCGTTTTGGCTCACTCGTGCCGAGTTATACCAAATTGCGCCGCGTTCCTCGGTACAGGACCTTCGCGCCATGTTGCCGACCGATAGGCACCTGCATACCCTGAGCCGCTCGATCTCTGGCTCGGACCTCGGTGCAGCGACGCCCATCGCTCATCACCGGCCGGCGATCCGTCAAGAGAGCACGATGATGCAGGCCCCCCTCGCGTCCCCCAGCCCCAGCTTCGATACCACCACCATGCTGACCGCCCTGGTCGCGCTCAAGAAGGGCGACTTCTCGGTCCGCCTGCCCGTCGAGTGGCTCGGGATCGAGGGCAAGATCGCCGACGCGTTCAACGACGTCGTCGAGCTCAACCAGCGCATGGCCGACGAGCTCGCCCGGCTCAGCCAGGCGGTCGGCAAGGAGGGCCGGATCAGCGAGCGCGCGCGGATCGGCGACGTGTCGGGCTCGTGGGCGGCGTCGGTCGCGTCGGTCAACACGTTGATCGGCGACCTCGTGCACCCGACCAGCGAGACCGCGCGCGTGATCGGGGCGGTCGCCAAGGGCGACCTCTCGCAGACGATGGCGCTCTCGATCGACGACCGCCCGCTGCGCGGAGAGTTTCTGCGCACCGGACGCATCGTCAACACGATGGTCGAGCAGCTCA
>CBFGLP010000063.1:0-6757 GCA_965649595.1 uncultured Myxococcales bacterium
CGGCGACGGCGACGGCGACGGTGACTCGGCCGAGTCGGACACGACCGACACCGACACGACCGACGCGACCGAGACCGATTCGACGGACGCGACCGAGAGCACGGACTCGACGGACGCGACCGAGAGCACGGACACGACCGACACGACCGACGGCACGGACTCGACCGACTCGACCGACGGCACGGACACGACCGACACCGAGCCGGACGAGGACACCATCTACGCGATCCAAGACGGCACGATCCCCGTCGACACGCCCGTCGACGTGCAGGGTGTGTGGGTCACGGGCGTGCGCGACAACGGCTTTTACGCGCAGGAGCCCACCGGCGGCCAGTTCAGCGGCGTCTGGGTGTACGTCGGCGACATGGGCCCGGACATCTCGGGGCTCGAGATCGGTGACGTCGTCGACATCACCGGTATCACGACCGAGTTCGCCGAGCTGACCGAGGTCGACGCGAGCATGGGGACGGTCACCGAGGTCGGGACGATCGCCCCGATCGCGCCCGACCTGGTCACGACCGCCGACCTCGGCCCCGACGTCGGTGAGCCGTGGGAGAGCGTGCTCGTGCGGCTCGAGAGCGAGCTGGCCGTGACCGATCTGCCCGGATTCGACGAGTTCGTGGTCAGCGACGCCAACGGCAGCGTGGTCGTCGACAACTACATCTACAACTTGATCGCCGACGGTGGCGTCGACTTCCCGAGCTTCGGGCTCGGTGCGACCTTCACCGCGATCCAGGGGCCGGTCAACTTCACGTTCGGCAACTACAAGCTCGTGCCGCGCTCGGCCGCCGATCTCGAGGGCTACGTGGCGCCGGTCAACCCGATCCTCGGCGTCGACGATCTGGCCGCGGGTGACCTCGTGATCACCGAGATCATGTACAACCCGAACACCTGCGTCGACGCGAACTGCGAGTGGATCGAGGTGTTCAACGCGACCGACAACCAGGTCGACCTCAACGGCCTGCGCATTCAGGACTCGCAGCTGGCCAACAACGCACAGGGGACCGTCGCCGGCTCGCTGGTCGTGAATCCGGGTCAGTACGTGATGCTCGGCAAGGGCCCGCTCGCGAACTGGACCTATACGATCCAGGCCGACGCGTTCACCGGCGCGACCAATCCGGCGTTCAACAACGGGGCGGGTGACTTCGCGGTCATCCTCAACTCGAACAGCATCATCGATCAGACCGCACCCTATCCGATGAACGTCACCGGCAAGTCGTGGAAGCTCAATGGGGCCCCCGACGCGACCACCAACGACATGGCCGCCAACTGGTGCTACTCGACGACAGACTTCGGTAACGGCGATCTGGGCTCGCCCAAGGCGGCCAACGAGGTCGAGTGCAACCCGATGCCATGATCGGGGTAGCGTCGCTACGACGCTCGTGATCCATCGGTACGATGAAGAAGGCGGCCCTCGTGGCCGCCTTCTTCAATTGCGCGATTTTCTCGAACATCGCTGACCGACCGGGTGGCCTGCCCCGGTCGGTCAGCTTGCTCGCGGCCTATCCCCGTGGCTCATGATGCTCGATCTCGAACTTGGACAGCTGGAAAGTTCATTGGCCTCGGATTTTTATCGCGTACATCGAAATGGTGTTGCGAGTCGACTGTGGCGAGCGACGACAGCGGTGAGGCGATTCGGTCCTGATCTCCGGATCGGTGCTGCGTCGCGAACATGGCAGTCGATTCGTGCTTGTACACGCAGCGCGAGTATCGGTATGGTGAAAGGCGACCATGCTCGATCTCGGCTACGACTACGCAACCTGCATTCGCAACTCCGAGAAGGTGTCGTGGCGGCTCGACGACGTGTTCCCGCCGAGCACCAAGCTGGATTTCAGCCGGCCCTTCTTGCCGCCGGCGCTCTCGGGCGAGCGCAACATCGAGGATCTCGACGAGGTCGAGCAACGCAAGCTCAATCAGATCACCGGCAACGCCTACATCAACCTGTTCGGCTTTGTCGAGGAGTACATCATCGCGACGGCGGTCGACCACGCTCAGGCGGAGATGTATGGTGACCACCTGGCGATCCGTGCGCTGCTCCGCTTCGCCGAGGAGGAGCTCAAGCACCAGGCGCTCTTCGATCGCTACATCAAGGCGTTCTCCGAGAGCTTCGGGAGCGAGTGCAAGGTGCTCGACGGCGCCGCTGCGGTAGCCGCCGCGATCCTCAGCAAGTCGCCGATCGCGGTCATGATCGTCACGCTCCACCTCGAGATCATGACCCAGGCGCACTACACCGAGAGCGTGCGCGAGGATACGGGCATCGATCCCTTCTTCGCCAGCTTGCTCAAGAACCACTGGCTCGAGGAGGCTCAGCACGCCCGGATCGACGCGCTCGAGCTCGACAAGCTGGTCTCGTCAGCGACCCCGGACATGATCGAGACCGGGTTCAACGACTACCTCGAGCTGATCGACGCGTTCGACGGGCTGTTGCTCGCCCAGGCCAAGATGGATCTCGACAGCTTGCAGCGCGCGTGCGGGCGCAGCTTCTCCGATGCGGGCCGGCAGGTCGTCGAGGCTCAGCACGCTGCCTACCGCAACACGTTCCTGATCATGGGTATGACGAATCGGCAGTTCGTCGACATCCTCATGAAGATCTCCCCGGCCGGCGCCCAGCGGGTCGCCGCCAAGGTAGCCAGCTTGCGCTGAGGCACTGCAAATCGTTCGAGGACCCCAAGGACGGAGGAACACGAGATGGCAGCTTTGCAGAAGATCATCAACCTGATGGGCGACGACAAGGGGCGGCGCTTCTACGACGAGACGCTCCGAAGCCTCGGAATGGAGGAGCTGCGGACGCCCAACGATAGCGCTCGGTTTGGCAACGCGTTGATCGAGCGGGGCGGGGTGTATGCGTCGATCGGGCGGTCGATCAAGATCCAGGCGATCTTGCACGGGGCTCGAGTGGATTGAGGTTGTAGTGGTGCTCGGTAGCGATCCGGTGCGCGCCTGCTCGTAGGGGCGCCGTGCAAGCTGTTCGAGGTGCAACTCAGCTCCCGACGGTGCAAGGTGGACGACGGATCCTGCTCGGGGATCGGGTCCTGCTCGGGGTCGCTCCGTGCAGCCGGCTCGACCCGATCTCGGCTCCCGACGGTGCTGGGGGTGGACGACGGGGCCGCTGGGGGTGCTCCGTGTCGCTCAGACAGGTCGCCGGTCGGGGCACCGCTCGTCACCGACTGATCACTGGTTGATGCAGCGGTCCTTCCCCTACAGTCGTTCGGCCGGCTCGACTCGCTCAGGAGCACCCCCAGCGTCCCTGTCATCCACCCCCGTTCCGTGCAGACGATCGAGCCGCCGCATCCAAACGTGGCGCCGATCTTCGAGCGCGGGCGTCGATCCTGCCGTCGCATCCAACGGCCTCGTCGTCCACCCCTGCACCGTCGGGGGCCGAGCTGCACCTCGAACAGCTTGCACGGCGCCCCCCCCGAGCAGGCGCGCTGCGAGGCGAGCCGATTCACCCGCCGTAGCGCTCTTGCAGCATCCTGAACATCGCCCGCATCCCCATCGCGTCCCCGCCAGTCGGCCGCCCCGACCGGCTGCTCATGTTCCAAGCCATCACGTCGATGTGGACCCAGCGCGTCTGCTTGCCGACGAACTCTTGCAGGAAGAGCGCCGCGGTGATGGCCCCGCCGTGTGGGCTGCTGGAGATGTTGCAGATGTCGGCGACCCGGCTGTCGAGTTGGCGTCGATAGCCGCGGAAGAGCGGCATCCTCCACAGCGGGTCGTCGATCGCCTCACCGGCGGCGATGATCGCTTGGGCGACCTGATCGTCGGTGCTGAAGAGCGCGGGGAGATCGGTCCCGAGCGCGACGCGGGCGGCTCCGGTCAAGGTCGCGAAGTCGATCAATAGATCCGGCTGCTCGCTGTCGGCCTCGAAGAGCGCGTCGGACAGGATCAAGCGGCCCTCGGCGTCGGTGTTGCCGACCTCGATCGTGATGCCCTTGCGGGTGTCGAGCACGTCGAGCGGGTGATAAGAGGTGTTCGAGACCGAGTTCTCGACGATCGGCAGGAGCACGCGCAGGCGGACCGGCAGGTTCGCGTCCATGATCATGTGCGCGAGCCCGAGCACGTGGGCCGCTCCGCCCATGTCCTTCTTCATGAGCTTCATGCCGCCGGAGGTCTTGATGTCGAGACCGCCGGTGTCGAACACCACGCCTTTGCCGACCAAGCTCAGCTTGGGCGCGTCCTCGTCACCCCAGCGGATGTCGACCAGGCGCGGCTCGCGATGATGGCAGCCCTTGCCGACCGCGTAGATGGCTGGGTAGTTCTGCGCGAGCAGATCCTCGCCGACGATCACCTCGACGCTGGCGCCGTGCTGCGTGGCGAGGGTCGTCGCCTGCTCGGCCAGCTCGGCGGGGCCGAGGTCGGCGGCTGGCGTGTTGATGAGGTCGCGGACCAAGAAGGTCGCGTCGCGAGCTCGCTCGACCGCCGCTCGATCGACGCCGCGCGGCCAGACCAGGGTGGGGAAGTGCTTGGCCTCGCTGCGGTAGCGACCGAAGTGGTAGGTGGCCAGCGCCCAGCCGATCGCGGCGGCCTCGGCCTCGGCCGGGTTCTGGTCGTTGTCGAGCTGGTAGCGGGCCTTGGGCAGCTTGCCCGGCAGCGCGGCGTAGGCCCAGGTCCGCGCGCCGACGTCGGTGTCGCTGGTGTTGCCGAGCCCGAGCACAACGTGGGCGAGCGCGCCGTCGCGGCCGGGCAAGAGCGCGACGTTGCCGGCGTCGGGCTCGAACTCGGTCGTCTTGAGCCAGGTCTGGGTGGCCTTGGGTTGATCCGCGAGCCAGCGCTTGAAGGCCGAGCGGCTCAGCGCGGTGATCGGGATGGTCTTGGCGTTGGAACGCGTGGCGAAGTTGTCCATGGGTTGCGTGGCGCTCAGTCGAGCAGCTCGACCAAGAGCGCGGTGATGTTGTCGGAGCCGCCCTGCTCGTTGGCGAAGCGGATGGCCTCGAGCACGGCCTCCTGCACGTCCTTGGCCATGATCCGGTCGAGCGCCTCGTCGGTGAGGTAGCCGTGGAGGCCGTCGGAGCAGAGCATGATGCGATCGCGCGGGAACAGGGGGATCGGCAGCGTATCGACCTCGACGTAGTCCTTGTGACCGACGGCGCGGGTGATGACGTTGCGGATGCGCGAGCGCTTGGCCTCTTCTGGCGTGATCAGCCCGTGCTTGAGCTGGTAGTTGACCAGCGTGTGATCCTCGGTGAGCTGCGAGACCCGCTTGTTGCGCGCGAGGTAGACCCGCGAGTCACCGACTTGGCCGACGATGCCGAGCTTGCCGCACACGAAGAACGCCGACGCGGTCGTGCTCATGCCCCGCTGGTCGGGGTTGAGCTGGCCGAGCGAGTGGACCATGTAGGTCGCGTTCTGGATCGCGCCGCGCATGACCTGGCAGAGCCGACCGACGACCTCGGGCTCGTCGGTCCGGCCGCGAGCGTCGTCGAGGAAGGGCTCTTCTCGCTTGAACCACTCCCAAATGAAGTCTACGGCCTCGCGGCTGGCGACCTCGCCGCGCGCCCGACCGCCGACACCATCACAGACGATGAAGAGGCCGAGATCGGGATCGGCGAGGAATGCATCCTCGTTGTGGGCGCGCTTCAAACCCACGTCGGTGTGCCCGAAGTAGCGGACGCGCATCGCGGTGAAGATTACCACGGCCGACCGGGTAGCGAACCCTGGCAGTGCGCGCGCAGCAGCCCTCGTGGACCGAGTCAGCCGCCCGCGTCCGAGTCAGCCGCTCCGCGGCGCAAGCGAGGAGGGAGCGGCGCGATCACTCGTGTCTCGTTCGGGAACTCGGCCGACAGGTCGAGCGCGAACGCATGCAGGTGGATCGCGGAGTGCCCCGGCTCACCTCCCGAACGAATCGCCAGCTCAGGTTCGCGCTCGGCCTGGACCGAGCGATCGCCGTAGTCCGCGTCGCCGCGGATCGGGGCTCCGATCCAGGCCAGATGGACTCGGGCCTGATGACGGCGACCGGTCTCGAGCAACACGCGGAACAACCAGCGTCGGCCCGCGCGAGCGATCGGTTGAACCACGGTGCTCGCTCGCTGGCCGTCGAGGCGGACCGCTACGCGACCGAGATCCGGCGACCGTCCCAGCGGCGCGCGGACGCGGATCGCCGGGAGCTCGAGCGGCGCAAAGGGGGAGGTAGTAGCGAGCGAGTCGAGGGCAGGGATCGGCGGCAGGGCTTCGGCGCGCTCGATCCAGCCGATCAAGCCGCCGGACGGAAGCGGCGGCGGCCAAGCTGGATCGGGCTCAGGCCACTCACCCACTGCCAAGTAGTGCTTGACGAAGCGCTCGGCGGTCAGCCCAGCGCGTGCGCGCTGCCAGACCGCGCGGCTGCGAGCGAACGCGACGACGCCCGAGGTCGGAAAGTCGAGCCGATGCACGGCTCCGCCTTCGCGCGGATCCTCGGACGCGCTCGCACACTCGGGGAACCGGGCAACCACGGCGCTCGCGAGCACGCCAGGCTCGTCGGGCGTCTGCGCGACCGTGTGGACCCCCGCGGGCTTGTTCACGTAAACGAAGTCGTCGGTCAGCGCGATCAGCTCGAGCGCGAGCTCGGGTGCGCGTGGAGGCTCGGGCAGGGTCAGGCGCAGGCGCTGGCCTGGCTCGACTCGTTGCGAGGGCGGAGCGCGGTGATCGTCGATGCGCAGGTGCCCGGCCAATGCCAGCGCTCGGGCTCGCCGACGCGAGAGGCCCGCGAGGTGGCGACCGAGGACCACGTCGGCTCGCTCGCCGGCGTCGGATGCATCGACGACGAGCTCGAGCGTGCGGG
>CBFGLP010000064.1:0-3225 GCA_965649595.1 uncultured Myxococcales bacterium
TCCGAGCTGCACGGCGGCGAGGTCGAGGAGCACGAGCTCGCAGGTCGAGCGGCCCTGAGCACGCGTGACGGCAGCCGAATCGAGCTCGACCTCGCCCGGGGCGAGATGGTCCTGCGCATCACCGGGTGCTCGGGTTGTCTCGCGCTGCATGCCGAAGCGACGCGACGTTTTCCCGAGCTTTGACTGCGAGCGGCCTGCGACGAGACCTCGCGTCGACACGACGTGGGTTCGAAGTCGCGACCCGACGCCGCGCGCCGCGCTTGTCATCATCATCTAAAATGCTGTTACTTACAGATGATTTAGAAGGCCAAGAAACACTGATATACAGCTAACAATTGCCGATTTTGGACTCAGTCACGACCCCCTCGATCCAGATTCTTCATTTACCACGTGGAAAGCCGTATTAGCTGCGTGCTTCACTGCCGCACGAGGACAAGTCGATGCCGCTCTCGATGATCACTGGAAACGCGACGGAAGATGGGGCCCCGATCTACTTGCGGGCCGATGGGACGTGGACACGAGCGCTGGCCGAGGGGCACGCGACGAGCGAGGACGAGGCCGCCCGCCTGCTGACCGAGGCCCGCCCGCAGCAGCGGGTGGTCAGCGACCCCTACGTGATCGAGGTCGTGCTCGTCGACGGCCGCCCGGCTCCGGCCAGCCTGCGCGAGCGCATCCGGGCCGAGGGTCCGACGGTCCTGCTCGAGCGCGCCCGGGTGGCCGCTCGTCGCCACCTCGAGGTCGAGCCCGAGCTGCGCCTGGCCGCCAACGCCTGAGCCCGAGCGAGCGCGCCATGTATCAGTACGACCAGTACGACCAGACGATCGTCGACGAGCGAGTGGCCCAGTTCCGCGATCAGGTCGCGCGGCGACTGAGCGGGGAGATCAGCGAGGACGAGTTCAAGCCGCTGCGCCTGCAGAACGGCCTGTACATGCAGCTGCACGCGTACATGCTGCGCGTCGCGATCCCCTATGGCCTGCTGTCGAGCAAGCAGCTGCGCAAGCTCGCCCACATCGCGCGGGTCTACGACCGCGGCTACGCCCACTTCTCGACCCGCCAGAACATCCAATACAACTGGCCGCGGCTGATCGACACGCCGGACATCCTCGCCGAGCTGGCCTCGGTCGAGATGCACGCGATCCAGACCAGCGGCAACTGCATCCGCAACACCACCGCCGATCACCTGGCCGGGGTCGCGCGTGACGAGCTCGAGGATCCGCGGCCTTGGTGCGAGCTGATCCGCCAGTGGTCGACCTTCCACCCCGAGTTCGGGTTCCTGCCACGCAAGTTCAAGATCGCGGTCACCGGCGCGCCGACGGCCGATCGCGCGGCGGTCCGCATTCACGACATCGGCATCCGCATCGTCGAGGCGGCTACTGAGTCGGCCGCCCGCGGCCGAGAGGGCGAGTCGGTCCAGGGAGCGCGCACCGGGTTCGAGATCCTCGTCGGCGGTGGCCTCGGTCGCACGCCGCGGATCGCCGAGGTGATTCGGGAATTCCTCCCGCGCGAGCACCTGCTGAGCTACCTCGAGGCGATCCTGCGCGTCTACAACCGCTACGGTCGACGCGACAACAAGTTCAAGGCCCGGATCAAGATCTTGGTTGGCGCGCTGGGCATCGTCGAGTTCCGTCGCCAGGTCGAGCTCGAGTGGGCGCACCTGCGCGACGGGGCCATGCAGCTGACCCAGGACGAGATCGATCGCATGGCGGCCTTCTTCGCGCCGCCGCCCTACCGCGAGCTGCCCGAGAGCGACACCTACGTAGCCAGCCTCGCGCTGAGCCCCGACCGCGCGCTCGGCCGCTGGGTCAAGGCCAACGTCCGCCCGCACAAGCAGCCCGGCTACTCGATCGCAATGATCTCGCTCAAGGCCAAGGGTCGCCCGCCCGGTGACGCGACCAGCGAGCAGATGGAGCTGATCGCCGACTTGGCCGACCGCTTCTCGTTCGGCGAGATCGTCGTGACCCACGAGCAGAACCTCGTGCTCCCGCACGTCGAGAGCAGCGCGCTGCCCGAGCTGCACGCCGCGTTGGCGGGCGCCGAGCTGGCCGAGCCCAACATCGGCCGGGTGACCGACATCATCTCGTGCCCGGGCCTCGACTACTGCTCGCTCGCCAACGCCCGCTCGATCCCGGTCGCGACCCGGATCAGCGAGCGGATCGACGACCTCGACTACGTCCACGACCTCGGCGAGATCAGCCTCAACATCTCCGGCTGCATCAACGCCTGCGGTCACCACCACGTCGGCAACATCGGCATCCTCGGCATCGACAAGCAGGGCGAGGAGTTCTACCAGCTGATGCTCGGCGGCTCGGCCGACGACGACGCGGCGCTCGGGAAGATCGTCGGCCCGGCGTTCGCGACCAACGAAATCGTCGACGCCGTCGACAAGGTCCTGCGCACCTACATCGAGCGGCGCGAGTCTGCCGACGAGCGCTTCATCGACTACGTGCGCCGAGCCGGCCTCGCGCCCTTCAAGGAGCAGCTCTATGGCTGAGCCACGCGTGTTGAGCATCCATACCCGACAGATCCTCCGCAACGGGAAGATCGAGTTCGACGACTGGGCTCGGCTCGCCGACGACGCCCCGCTGCCCGAGCGCGGCGCGGTGGCGGTCAGCCTCGCTCGGCTCACCCGCGAGCGCGTGGAGCTGGTCGAGCGGGACGAGCCCTTCGGCGTCTACGCAAAGGGTGACGCCGAGCCCGAGGAGATCGTCGAGGCCAACGGCGGCTCGCTCGAGGGGCTCGGGCAGATCGCCATCGAGGTGCCCAAGTTCTCCGACGGCCGCCACTTCTCGCTCGCCCGGCTGCTGCGCGAGCGCTTCGGCTTCGCCGGCGAGCTGCGGGTGTTCGGCGACGTGCTGCCGGATCAGCTCTTCTATATGAAGCGCTGCGGCTACACGGCCTTCGAGCTGCGCGCGGACAAGAGCCTGGCGACCGGGCTGCGGGCGCTGCAGGCGTTCTCGGTCAGCTACCAAGCGGCGGCCGACGATCCGCGGCCGCTCTATCGGCGGCGCTGAGCCTACTCAGCCGTGCTGCTCACATAGACGTCGACGCGACGCAGCTCGGCCTTGCTCCCCTCGCGGGTGGGCGCCCGCTCGCTCGCTGCTCCGCGAACGACGACCCGCTGCTCGGCGACTCCCGCGTCGCCGAGGAACTCGGCGACCGCCTTCGCCCGCAGCATCGCAACCGAAGCGTTGCCCTCGTCGCCAGTCGAGCTGCCGACCAGCAAGA
>CBFGLP010000065.1:0-3811 GCA_965649595.1 uncultured Myxococcales bacterium
GCCCTCGATGAACCAAAACCCGTCGTCCTGTGGATCGACCAGCGTTTGCCGGACCGACCAGAGGTGATCCTCGACCTGCCGAATCTGGGTCTTGTCGGTCTGCCGCGCCCGCGGATCGAAGACCAGCACCGGGTACTCGGCGAAGTACCCGTCGAGCGCCCGCTCGATCCGCTCCTCGGTCCATTCGTTGCCTTCGATGTCCGGCTGCGCCCGGATCGATCCGAGCGCCTCGCCCCAGTCCCGCCGCGCCAGCGCGTGCACGAATTGGTGCAGCTCGGCCCGAATCCGAGCGAAGAACACCTTGGCGTCGAGCGAGATGTCGAGCTCCTCTGGCCGCATCCGCTCGAGCTTGCGCAGCAGCCGGTCCTCGAGGTCGTGGGCGCCGCTGAGCATCCGCTCCCACTCCTGCACCAGGCTCGAGTCGACCCGCTCGATCGTCGCCCGCAGCCACGCGATCACGTCGACGACCGCCTCGGTCTTGTGCGACTCGGGGACCGTCTGCTCGAGCGTCTTGTAGGTCTGGTGGAGGTGCCGGAGCAGCAGGCCCTCGCTGCGCGCGAGCCCGTACTCGCGCACGTAGTCGTTGAAGGTCGCCCAGCGCTCGTACATGTCGCGGGCGATCGACTTGGGCCGAATGTTCTCGGTCCCGACCCAGGGGTGCTTGCGCGCGAACGCGTTGAAGGTGTCGTAGATGAATTCGGCGTCGGGCTTGGGGTAGCTGATCTTCTCGAGCTCCTCCATGCGGGCCTCGTACTCGACGCCCTCGGCCTTCATCGTGGCGACCGCCTCGTCCTTGCGCTTGCGCTCCTGCATGTTGAGGATCACCGTCGGGTGCTCGAGGATCGCCTCGGCCAGGGTGATCACGTGCAGGTGATGGTTGGGGTCGTCGGGATCGAGCAATTCGAGCGTCTCGACCACATAGAGCCCGAGCGTGTGCAGCAAAGAGAAGTCTTGCTGCAACTGCTCCTCGACCCGAACCTGCCGGCCCTTCTTGCCGTCGCGGCGCGGGTGCAGACCGACGATCCCAGCCCCCCGCAACGCTCGAAACAGCTGGGCCGACTCGCGCCGCAGCCGAGCGATCACGACCGGACGCTCGCCGCTGGCCGCGATCAATTCCAGCAAGTCACGGTAGCCACCGTCGGGCCGCACGCGGGCGGCCTGACGCTGCAACAGATTCATCATCATGCCGTGATCGACACGAAAGTTCGACTCGAGCGTCTCGGGCTCGCCGTTGACCAGCTTTTGGTAGGTCGCGTCGTCCCAGTGCACATAGCCGCGCTCGGGCGGCTTTCGCCGGACGAACTTCTTCGGCTTTTGCCCCTTCTTGGTCGCGGCCTCAGCCTTCATCTCGAGCCGCTTGTTCTCGATCACGTGCTCGGGCGCCTGCGCGATCACCCAACCGCGCTCGTCAAAACCCTTGCGGCCGGCTCGACCGGCAATCTGCTTGAAGTCGCGGACGGTCAGGATCTTGGTCGATTGCCCGTCGTACTTGCACAGCTTGGTGAACAACACCGTGCGGATCGGGATGTTCACGCCGACGCCCAGCGTGTCGGTCCCGCAGATCACCTGCAAGAGCCCCTGCTGCGAGAGCTTCTCCACGAGCAGTCGATACTTGGGCAAGAGCCCCGCGTGGTGCAGCCCGACGCCCGCCTTGATGAAGCGCTGGATGTCCGAGCCGTAGCCGCTGTCGAAGCGAAACCCGTGCAATGCGGCGAGGATCGCCTCCCGCTGCTCGCGCTCGATCAGCTTCATGCTGGTCAGCGCCTGAGCCAATTCGGCGGCCTCGCGCTGAGTAAAATTGACCACGTAGACGGGCGCGCGGTTGCCCTCGACGAGCTTCTCGATCGTCTCGTGAATCGGCGTGTCCGCGTACGAGAACTCGAGCGGGACCGGCCGCTGGTTCGACTTGACCAGCGCGACCTCGCGGCCGGTCCGCGAGACCAGCTCCTTCTCGAACCGGCTGGTGTCGCCGAGCGTGGCCGACATCAGCATGAACGTGGTCTGCGGCATGGTCAGCAGCGGGATCTGCCAAGCGATGCCTCGCTCGCGGTCGGCGAAGAAGTGAAACTCGTCCATCACCGCGTAGTCGACGGCCGCGTGGGCTCCGTCGCGCAAGGCGATGTTGGACAGCACCTCCGCCGTGCAGCAGATGATCTGCGCTTCGTGGTTGAGCGCCGCGTCGCCGGTCAGCATACCGACCCGCTCGGGGCCGAGCACGCGACACAGATCAAAGAACTTCTCGCTGACCAACGCCTTGATCGGCGAGGTGTAATAGGCCCGCTTGCCCTGGCCGAGCGCGCGGAAGTGCATGGCCAAGGCGACCAGCGACTTGCCCGAGCCAGTCGGCGTATTGAGGATCACGTGCCGTCCGGCCATGATCTCGAGCACCGCCTCTTCCTGGTGCGGGTAGAGCTCGAAGCCTTGCTCGAGCGTCCAATCGAGGAAGTGCGACATGAGCTTGTCGTCGTTCCAAGCTCGCGCCGCGCCCTCGCCCGGCAGCGGGACACCGTCGATCAACATTCGTTTTGTTTCGCTCATCGACGCGCCTCGGGGCCGATCGCAATCGCCGTACCGACGAAGCTCGCCGCGCTAGGATCGGGCGTCCCGGTCCCCACGCCCCACTGCGTGACCCCGTTCGCCAACGCCTCGCCGAGATCGTAGCGCCGGCCGCCGTGCTCGAAGGGCCACGAAGCGACCAGCTCGACGCTGAAGGTGTTGAGCTTCAAATCGCCTTGAGTCACGCCGATCACCTCGTTGCGCCGCCGAAATTGTGCGATCGGTAGCCCGTGAGAGAAGCTGTCTGGATCGCCGAAATCCCCCTGCGGCGTCGGTTGATAATAGAGCGTGAAATCCCCGACGCTGGCGATCGACACGGTCAACGCGCCTTGCTGAATCGTCGTATTGGAGAAGGGCTCGGCGAAGAAGGTGAAGTGGGCGCTGCCCGGGCCAATGCTTCCGCCAGCGAACATGTCCGCCGGTAACACGGGCTCGAGCAGAGAGAAGTAGCCAGCGTCGTAGACCCGGCCATCGGCGAGGCTGTAGAAGCGCCCCAGCGCGTACCAGGCGACCCGACCGTTCGGGAGCGGCAGCATCGTCACTGCCCTTCCCCGGCGACCGGGTAGATCGGCTTGATGTCGACCGGGATCCCGTCGAGCTTGGCGAGCGCCTGCTCCATCGGCGGCGACACGATCGCGTACTTGGCCAAGAACGCGTCGACCTTGGCCTTGTCACCCTCGTGCTGGAGCATCACGACGTCGTGGACGAGCGTCCCGATCGCGTTGCGCAGCTTGGCGAGATCGACCGTGAAGGTCTGCGTGGCCTCGTCGTAGCTGGCCCCGCCCTGCTCGAGGAAGTAGTTGATCTGGAACGCCGCGCCCTTGCCGTGCGCCTCGGCCACGCCGAAGCGGACCGAGCGGAACAGCCCGGCGAAATAAGTGAGCAGCAGCTGGTCCTCGAAGCCCTTGGGGAACAGCTTCTTTTGCTTCTTCAACATGAAGAGCAGGTTGTAGGCGCCCATCACGTCGGCCTTGCCCTCCTCGAGCGGCGAGTAGCTGGTCCCGAGCACCACGCGGAGATCGACCTCGCTGCCGTCGGGCAATTTGATCATGCCCGGCCCGAGGCTGTGGCTGAGCTCGTGAAAGAGCACCTCGTTGAAGAACGCCTCTTGCGAGAGCAAGGGCAGCTGCTCGGGCGCGATGATTCGCTCGGCGATCGGCTTCATGATCGCGTCGAACTTGGCGTTGATCGCGTTGCGCAGCATCACCTTCTTGGCGCCCTTCTCAGCGCGCACCCGCTCGTCGTTGGGCAGGTT
>CBFGLP010000066.1:0-2213 GCA_965649595.1 uncultured Myxococcales bacterium
CAGCTGAAGTCGCGGATCGAGGGCACACCAGGCTCGTCGGGCTCGAGCTCGAACTCGGGCACCTCGACGTACTCGACCGCCGGGACTCGGCTGCTCTCGCGCAGCAGCGTGGCGGGTTCGGGCTCGGGCTCGCCCTCGGTGGGGCTGGTCGGACGAGCGCGGGCGGTCGAGGCTTCGCGGCGTGACGCGAGGCTGACCACGGCGGCTGGGACGGTCGGCGTGATCGGGCGCGAGCCGAGCCGGCGCAGCAGATAGGCGGCGACCTTGCGCAGGGTGTTGAACTCGCGCAGCTTGAGCAGGGGATCGCGCGTGATCCCGAACTGCTCGCGGACCTCGGCGAAGATCGCGACCTGCTTGACGGTGTCGATGCCGAGGTCGGCCTCGAGATCGAGGTCGAGCTCGAGCATCTCGGCCGGATACCCAGTCCGCTCGGCCGTTCGTCGGATCAGGTCGGTGCACAGCTCGGCGAAGCGGGGATCGTCCGCTTCGGAGCGCTGGTTCACGTCGACCGCGGGCGGATGACGAGACCCCTCGCGCTTGGCTGGCGGGCTCGCGCTGACGCTCGCGTGCGGCTCGGCTGCGCGGGGACGCTCGCGCGCGAGCGCTTCGCTCAGGTGGCGGGCGACCTTTCGGATCGTGTTGAAGTCGCGCAGCTTGAGCGAGGGATCGCGGGCGAGCTCGAAGTGCTCGCGAGTCTCGGCGAAGATCGCGACTTGCTTGACGGTGTCGATGCCGAGGTCGGCCTCGAGGTCGAGGTCGGGCTCGAGCATCTCGGGTGGATAGCCGGTCCGCGCGACCAAGCGCTCGCGCAGCAGCTGCTCGACCTCGCGGTAGAGGGTGTTTTCCTCGCGAGCCGCGCTCATGACCGGCGCGCTCACGACAGCAGGGTTGCTGGGTGGATTGCTCGGAAACCCAACCACGACCGAGTGAGCGCTGGCGGTTGGCTTCGGGCGCGCAGGCGCTGGCAGGGCCGGTGTTGGTAGAGCGCTCTCGGGCGGTGCCGGCGGGCTCGTTGGTGCCGGCACCTCGGCAGGGGACGGCACGACACGCTCGGCCGAGGGCCCCGCTTCAGGCGATGCCGCCGAGCTGGTCCGCCCGAGCTCGACTTGCCGGACGAACGCGTCGACGACCTGGCCGATCGCTCGCAGCATCGCGAGGCTGTTCTCGGCGCTGGCGAGCGAGTCGCTCGTGCGAGCGGCCGCCGAGCCTCGCTCGGGCTCGCGCGCCAGCGTCCCGAGCAGCCGATCGAGCCCGGGGGCCTGATCCCGCTCGAGCTGTCGAGCTTCGTCGCGCTCGACACCATCGAGGGCCCCGTGCACGAACAAGCACGCGAGCGCGCGATGCAGCTGCTCGACCTCGCCGACCTTCGGATGGATCGTCGCCTGCGCGACGTGGGGCCGCTCGCCCAAGATCGCGTGCGTGAAGCTGGTCAGCCCCCACTTGGGCCCGCACTCGACGAACAGCCGCACGCCTTGGCGGTGCAGCAGCAACATCGCGTCCTGCAGCCGGACCGGCTCGATGAGCTGGCGCTCGAGCATGGTCGGGAGCTCGCGCGGATCCAGCCCTTCGATCGCGCCACCCGTGATCGTCGAGGCGATCCGTCGGCGCGGCGTGGCGAAGCGCAGCTGGTCGAGCGCGGCCCGGTAGCGTGGCCGAGCGCCGGCGATCAGATCGCTGTGATAGCCGTGCGAGACCGGCAGCGCTCGGGCATCGACGCCGCGGCGGGTGGCCTCGTCGACGAGCGCGTCCGCGGCCACGCTGGTGGCCGAGACGATGCATGCCTCGGGCCCGTTGTCGGCCGCGATCACGGCGTAGCCCGGCAAGCCGAGCAGGAGCGGCCGGGCCTGATCCGCGCTGCAGCCGAGCGTGATCATCCGGCCGGGATCGGCGAGCTGCAGGGCCAGGACCGAGAGCGTCCGCTCGCGCACGGCCGCGAGCGCGTCGGCGAGGTCGAGCACTCCGGCCGCGACCAGAGCCGAGAGCTCGCCCGCGCTCTGCCCGACGACCGCGTCGGGCGAGAGCCCGTAGCGCTCGAGCAGGCGATAGAGCGCCACGTTGACCGCGAGCACGGCACAGTGGATGTCCTCGTCCGGCTGCTCGTACTGCTCGGGGCCCTCGGTCCAAAACGCGGGCCGCAGCGGGCGACCGCTGAGCCGCTGGTAGGCCGCGTCGGCCTCGGCCAACCAGGCGTCGAGCGGAGCGAAGCGCTCGGC
>CBFGLP010000067.1:0-3732 GCA_965649595.1 uncultured Myxococcales bacterium
AGCTCGCCGAGCAGGCGCTCGTCGAGCGGTTTGGCGAGCGCCTGCACGTGGGTCGACAAGAGCGGAAGCAGAGCTGGGATCCGGGGCAGCGGACATGGCGTCCGACGCACGGATGAAGTGCTGATGCCGCGTCTTCCGCCCTCTCAGACCCTCGCCTATCTTGCTTTAGTGACTATGCACTCACCTCGGGAACCCGGAGAGAACCCCACGGCTTACGACTGGGCAGGCGCGCGCGGCGAGAAATGGCGTGCCCAAATGTCGGGGATGGAAGCAATGCTCGCGCCTGTCGACGAGCCGCTAATCCGTGCGCTCCAACTCGACGCGCCCTATCGGATCGCCGATATCGGATGCGGCTGCGGTGGGACGACCCTGGAGATCCTCCGACGGGCCCGCCGGGGAACCACCGTTCATGGCTTCGACATCTCGCCAACCATTGTCGAAGCGGCCAGCGCCCGCACCCCGCCCAACGAACGCGGCATCGCGTTCGAAATCGCGGATATGTCGACAGCCACGCTGAGCGAGCAGCCATATCATCGCCTGAGCTCGCGCTTCGGCGTCATGTTCTTTGCCGATCCGCCCGCCGCGTTTTCCAACCTGCTGCGCTGGCTCGCGCCTGGCGGTCGGTTCGCGTTCGCGATCTGGGGCCCTCCGGACGAGAACCCGTGGATGACGACCGTACGCGAAGTCGTGGCCAATATCATCGCCATGCCGCCCCGCGATCCCGACGCGCCGGGTCCGTTCCGCTACGCCGAGGCCGACAAGTTGGTCACCTTGCTCGATGCGGCTGGTTTCGCGGAGCTCGACGTGCACCGCTGGCGTGGAGCGCTCCCGCTCGGTGGCGGGCTTCCTCCCGCAGAGGCAGCCGATTTCGCGCTCGCGTCCTTCTCATCGTTCGCCGAGCAGCTCGCCAAAGCAGGGAGCGACGCGCTCGACGAGGCGCGCCGAGCATTGGCCGCGCGCCTCTTTGGCCATCAACACGACGGTGCTGTCTGGATGGACGCGAGCGTCCACATCTTCACTGGCGCGCGGACCCGCTGATCCGGATTTCTGGTTGCTAGCGGCCTTTTCGAACAGCACGCTTCCCGCGTGGCTTCGGAAGATTCGCGTGTTCCGACGAATCGTCGAGCTGGTCCGCGCATACCTCCCGAACACAGCGTCGTAGCCAGCGATGTGCAGGATCGGCGTCGAGCCGCGGGTGCCAAAATAGCGAGATCGTAATCTCGGGTGTGGAGAAGGGCAGCGGGAAGCTGTGCATTCCAGCGCGCAGATTCCCCGTGTGTAGCTCGGGGACGCTGGCGATCAGGTCGGACGAGCGCGCGAGCGCGAGCGCTGTCGAGAAGCCACCGACAATCGCGACGATCTCCCGCTCGAGGCCGAGTGACTCCAACGTCGCATCTATCGGCCCCGGCTCGAGCCCGCGCTGCGCGACGTGCTGCGAGACCTCGACGTGCTGGCCGCTGGCGTAGCGGGACGCGGTGATCCGCCCCTGACTCAGTGGGTGCCCCGCTCGCACCACGCCGATGAAGCGGTCTCGGAACAGCGCCTGCGCGCGCACCTCGGGCCCCATGGCCTTCCCGACGACGCCGGTCTCGAGATCGACGGATCCTTCGCGCAGCGGCCCGCTGTCCTTGTCGAGCTTCTGAACGAAGCGCAGCCGCACTCGAGGAGCCTCGGCGCTCACGCGATCGATGAGGCCGGGACCGAAGGTCTCGACGAATCCCTCGCTGGTTCGGAGCGTGAACGTTTGGGCGAGCTCCGCGAGGTCGATGTCCGCTGCCGGTCGGAGGACTGCCTCGGCATCCTGCACGAGCTGGCCGACCCGGTCGCGGAGCTCGAGCGCCCGAGGCGTTGGTACGAGACCTCGTCCTGCCCGGACCAAGAGCGGATCGCCGGTGGTCTCGCGCAGGCGCGCCAAGGTCCGGCTCATCGCGGATGGGCTCAGCTGCAGCCGGCGCGCTGCTGCGGCGACGCTTCCTTGCTCGAGCAGCACGTCCAGGGCGACCAGCAAGTTGAGATCCGGCCTCGACATGGTCCGACCATAGCCCTGCGGTGACATGGCGTCAAACGCATGAATGAAGTGCATGCCGTGCGCCTTCCGCCATGCCTGACCCGCGCCTACGTTCCTCCTGCTCGCTATGAATAGCCCGACCAAAGACCACGACGAGACACTCGGCGAAGGCCCGCAATCGACAGCTTCGGCCCAGTTGGCGCTCGCCGGCCTCTCGCTATCCATGCTGCTGTCCTCGCTCGGCACCAGCATCGCCAATGTCGCGCTCCCGAGCTTGGCTGAAGCTTTCGACGCGACGTTCCAGGCGGTTCAATGGATCGTTCTCGCCTATCTGCTCGCGATCACGTCCTCGATCGTCAGCGTTGGGAGGCTCGGCGACCTAATCGGTCGACGCCGGCTGCTGCGGGCCGGACTGCTCGTATTCGCGGCGGCCTCGCTCGCGAGCGGCGTCGCGCCGACGCTGTGGCTGGTGATCGTCGCTCGTGCGGCGCAGGGCCTCGGCGCCGCCGTCATGATGGCCCTCACCCTCGCTTTCGTGAGCGAGATCGTCCCCAAGGTGAGGACCGGCAGCGCGATGGGGCTGCTCGGGACGACCTCTGCGATCGGGACGGCGCTCGGGCCATCACTAGGTGGCGTCCTCATCGACTGGCTCGGCTGGCAGGCAATCTTCCTCATCAACGTCCCACTCAGCCTCGTCGCCCTGGCCCTCGCGCATCGCTATCTGCCCGCTGATCGCCCGACACCGACGGCGAAGCGGGTTGGGTTCGACAACGTCGGCACGCTGCTGCTCGCGCTCACACTCGCAGCGTACGCGCTCGCGATGACGCTCGGGCGAGGACACTTCGGCCCACACAACCTCGCGCTGCTGATCGCTGCGGGGCTCGGCGTCGCTCTCTTCCTCGTTGCCGAGCAAAACGCGGCTTCGCCTCTGATTCGTCTGACGACGCTCCGCGATCCAGCGCTGAGCGCGAGCCTCACCGCGAACTTGCTCGTCTCGACCGTGCTGATGGCGACGCTTGTGGTCGGCCCCTTTTACCTGTCCCGCGCGCTGGGGCTCGACGCCGGCGTCGTCGGGCTCGTCATGTCGATGGGGCCGATCGTGGCTGCCCTGATGGGCATTCCGGCGGGTCACATTGTCGACCGCTTCGGCACGCATCGCATGACCCTCGTTGGGCTCGGCGGCGTTGCGCTCGGCTCCGGCATTTTGTCCGTCACACCCGAGACGCTCGGTGTCCCTGGCTACGTCGTTCCCATCGTCATCATCACGGCTAGCTACGCGCTGTTCCAGGCGGCCAACAACACGGCGGTCATGCGGGACGTCGACCCGAGCCAGCGCGGTGTGGTGTCCGGGACGCTCAACCTGTCACGCAACCTCGGGCTGATCACGGGCGCCTCGGTCATGGGCGTCGTGTTCGCGCTCGGCTCGGGCACTAACGACATCACGTCCGCGCCTCCCGACGCCCTCGCGACTGGCATGCGATTCACGTTCGCAGTCGCGGTCGCTCTGATCATTGTCGCGCTCGCGATCGTCGCGGGGACTCGTGCGCTCACGAGCACACGAAACACAATGCAATTGCTCGCGTGGACGTTGGCGCTCATCACGTGCCCGAGCGTGGCTGCAGCGCAGGAGCCTGCGGCGACCGAGGCTCCAGCGAAGTCGGACCCGCCACCCGCACTGCTCTCTGGCTACGATAAGGGCTTCGTCGGCCCGTCCGGGCCGAAGG
>CBFGLP010000068.1:0-6496 GCA_965649595.1 uncultured Myxococcales bacterium
CACCAGCCGAGCGCGCGATGTCTTGCGGGGCCTGGTGAAAGGGCCGAAAGAGCTGGCGACGAAACTCGGGCTGGAGCCCGACGCCGCTGTCGAGCACGCGAAGGACCGCGTGGTCGCCCTCGCGGGCGACGCTGATGGTCACGAGGCCCGGCGCCTCGGTGTACTTGATCGCGTTGGCGATCAGGTTGTCGGTCACTTGGGCCAGCCGGACGACGTCACCTTCGACCCACAGCGGCGAGTCGGCCAGCGCGAGCCGCAGCTCGAGACCACGGGCGGCCAGCTGATCGCGGCGATCGTCGACCGCGTGGCGGACGACCTCGACCAGATCGATGGTCGCGCGCGAGAGCGTCAGCTTGCCCTGGGTGATGCGCGAGATGTCGAGCAGGTCGTCGAGCAGGCGCGCGACGTGGCTGGTCTGGCGGTCGAGCACGCCCTGGACTCGACGGATTCGTGGGTCGGTCGGGCCGGCCAAGCGCAGCAGCTCGCTGGCGGTGCGGATCGCCGCCATCGGGTTGCGCAGCTCGTGGCCGAGCACGGCGAGGAACTCGTCCTTTTGGCGATCGGACTCGCGCAAGGCCTCCTCGACCTGCTTGCGGCTGGTGATGTCCTCGATCACGGCGACGTAGTAGCTGGGCTCGCCGGTCGGCTTTCGGATCGTGGACCTGGTCAGGTTGACCCAGACGATCGAGCCGTCCTTTCGGATGTAGCGCTTCTCCCACTGATAATGGTTGATCCGGCCGTCATAGAGCGCGGCGACGTTGGCTCGATCGGCCGCTCGGTCATCGGGGTGGGTGATGTCCTCGACGGTCTTTTGTTGCAGCTCTTCGCGCGAATAGCCGGTGATCTCGAGCAGGCGATCGTTGAAGTGCAGCCACCGGCCGTCGACGCCGAGGTGAGCGATGCCAATCGGGGCGTTGTCGAAGGTGGCCCGATAGCGCCGCTCGTTGTCCTCGAGCGCGCGCTTGGCCTTTCGCTGCTCGGTCACGTCGCGGCTGATGACCAAGACCGACTCGATCCAGCCGTCGACGTTTCGCTCCGGGGCTAGCCACGCCTCGAATTCGAGCGTCTCGCCGTCACGGTGCCCGAACCTGAACTCGTGCCGGATGGGCTCGCCCTTGTCGAGCACCTGTTGCAGGTAACCAGTCCAGCTCTCGACCAGATCGGGCGGGAATCCGAGCTCTGCGTGGGTTCGGCCGAACATCGCCTCGAGCGGCATGCCCGTGATCTCGGCCGTCGCTGGATTGGCGAACAGGAACCGGCACTCGCGATCGTAGCGGCAGATCGAGTCCGGCGCGTTGTCGGCGAGGGTCCGGTAGCGATCCTCGCTGCGTTGCAGCTCGAGCGTGAGCTGCTCGAGGCGCTGACGGATCTCGACTTGACGCGTGACCTCGACTCCGACCGAGACGAGCGCGAAGGTTCGGCCCTGCTCGTCGATGATCGGCTGAACGGCGAGCTGGAAGTAGCCATCCGCGAGCCGGCCGTCGCCCTGGCGATCGAACACTACGTGCTGCTCGTCCGCCGTGAGGGGTTGGCCCGTCGCATAGACCCGCTCGAGCATGCGCAGCACGGCCGAGTCGGGCCCGAGCTCGGGGAACGCGACGAGCAGCGGCTTGCCGATCAGGTCGCTCGCGGTGCGTCCGGACAGCCGCAGGTAGAGCGAATTTGCCAACTCGTGCACGAGCTCGGGCCCACTCCAGACCGCCACGGCCATCGGGGCCTGCATGAACAGCTCGCGCAGGAGCGAGGGCTGGGACCACAGCTCCGAGCTCGCAGGGCCGCCCAGCCGCGCACCCGACCATGCCTCGAACATCGGGTGCTCGGCTCGCTCGGACCCGCAACGACGCGCGTGCGCCCGTGCCCGCGCGAGCAACTCGGAGGCACGCAGGGGCAGCGCCACGAAGTCGCTCGCGCCCGCGGCAAGAGCAGAGGGGAGCTCGTCGTCCTCGCCGATCAGCACGATCGGCAGCGCCTTCGCGTCGAAGCGTCCGCGCAGCTCGGCCAGCAGCGCGATCGAGTCGGCCGTGCTCCGGCGGTGGACGAGCAGCAGATCCGGCCGCTCGATCCGCGAGCCCGCGAGGGCCTCCCCAGCCACGCGCTCGACCCGGAAGTGGGGGTGTAACGCTCGCGCGGCTGCGTCGGCGTCGGCCTGCTCGTCCGCGACGACCCAGGCGATCGGAGGAGAGCCCAACATCTCGGCGGCACGAGATCGTAGGCCCGCAAAGACTCGCACCGCAACGCTCCCAGACTGGCACGCTTGGACAGACACATGTCATGTGCCGCTCGGTAGTGGATTGGCAAAGCTGCCTCGCCAGGGAGCGTGCTCTGGGGCAGCGGGCTCGCTACCATCGCCGCCCGTGGTTACCTCCGCTCGACTCCCTCCGCCCCGCGATGCCGAGCAGGCGCGCGATCGCTTGCGTGTGGCAGACATCCCGGCGGCCATCCTCGCGGTGCTCCGCACGCTCGATCGCGCCGGCTTTCATGGCGTGGTCGTCGGCGGTGCCGTCCGCGACGCGCTGCTCGGGCTCGGCGGCGGCGATTGGGATGTGGCCAGCAACGCCACCCCCGACGAGGTCGTGCGGCTGTTCCCCCGCACGATTCCGACCGGCATCGAGCATGGCACGATCACCGTGCTCTCGGGCCACGGCGACGATCGCCACGCCGTCGAGCTGACCACCTTTCGGGGCGAGGGCGCCTACCACGACGGCCGCCGCCCGAGCGAGGTCCGGTTCTTGCGAGAGCTCCAGGACGACCTCGCTCGCCGCGACCTGACCATCAACGCGTTCGCCTGGGATCCCGTCAACGAGGTCTTCACCGACGCGTTCGGCGGGCTCGAGGATCTTTGCAGGGGCGTGATTCGGGCGGTCGGCGATCCGGCCGTGCGCTTCGCCGAAGACGGCCTGCGAACCATGCGAGCCGTCCGCTTCGCCGCGACCATGGGCTTCTCGCTCGACCCGGCGACCGAGGCCGCGATCGCGGGCGCGCTCTCGGTGTTCGACAAGGTCAGCCGCGAGCGCGTGCGCGTCGAGCTGATCAAGCTGCTCGGCGCCGAGCGGCCCTCGCTCGGGCTGATCCCGATGGCACGCACCGGGCTGTGGGGGCGGGTGTTGGCCCCGCTCGATCCTGCCGAGCTCGACGACGCGATCGCGGCCGTCGACCGGATGCCGATCGATCCCACGTTGCGGCTCGCTCGGCTGCTGCGACCGATCCGAGCGACACCCGAGCGAGTCGAAGCGATCATGGACGATCTGCGCCCGAGCCGAGACGAGCGCAGCTTCGTCGTGCGGATGTGCTCGCCGGCGGTCGACGAGCTGGTCGAGGTGAGCCGGGGGACTAGCGACGCCGCGATCCGCCGCGCAGCCGCGCGGCTCGGGCGGGACTCGATCGAGCCCGCGATCGCGGTGGTCGAGCTGGATCCGCAGCTCGCAGGGCGGATCCGGGCGGCGATCGAGGGCGCGGCGCTGACCAGCAAGGATCTGGTGGTCAAGGGCCGCGACCTGATCCAAGCCGGGGTTGCTCGACCGGGACCGGGCCTCGGTGAGCTGCTCGAGCGCTTGTTCGAGTGGGTGCTCGAAGATCCGCGCCGCAACGAGGCCGAGGCGCTGCTCGAGCGGGCGCGGGAGCTCGCTCGCTAGTGTCTCATGGGGCTCGGCGGGCGACCCAGCCGTTGCTGTCGTAGGGCTTCGGCGCGCAGGGATCACCGCTCGGCATCACTCGCAGCGAGAGGAAATTGATCACTTCATAGTCGTCGGTCTGGCTGTCGACCATGCCCTCGACGCCCGAGTCGAGGTTCTCGCTGGCGGCCCCGCCGACCTCGAAGCGGAGCTGGCGGGGAGTCCAGTTTCCGCACATGTCCGCGCACATCGGGCTGGGCACGACGACGATCTCGAGCCCGTTCTTGTCGAGGTCGGACTTGGCATCGCCCACGCTGTAGTAGGGCGTGGTTCCGCCGTTCTGGGGCAGCATGTCGACGCGATTGAACTTGCAGTCGTTCGCGTTGATCAGCTCGGTGTAGAACGAGAATTCGTAGCACTCGTCGACCGCGATCACGGGCTGCCATGCATCGTCGGGCAGGTTGATCTGCAGCTGATAGGTCTCGTGTTGGCCCATCAAGCAGCCGGTATCACCGCAAGCGCAGCGCTCGAGCGTCAGCTGGTTCCCATTGATCTCGCTGATCGTGGCCTCGAACGCGAGCTCGTCGCAGTTGTTGACGGCGGGGCCGGCGAGCAGGATCTGCACGCCCTGATCCGGAAAGGGCCCGCACATCTCACCGGTGTCGGTCTCGGTGGTCTCGTCGGTGGTCTCGTCGGTCGTGGTCTCGTCGGTGGTCGGCTCGGTCGTGGTCTCGTCGGCGGTCGTGGTCTCGTCGGTGCTCTCGTCGGCGGTCGTGCTCTCGTCGGCGGTCGTATCCTCGGTCGTCTCGTCGGCGGTCGTGCTCTCGCTGCTCTCGCTGCTCTCGCCGCTCTCGCTGCTCGAGCCGGTGTCCGAGGTCGTATCGGAGGCGTCGGCGACGTCATCCGTCGAGTCACCGAGGCCCTGGGTGGACGGCGAACAGGCGATCAGGAGCGCCGACGCGAGGGAGCCGGACACGATCGAGGTACGCATGCCTCGGAGGCTACCACTGTCGGGCCGGCGTCCCTCGTGCGGCCACGCTGGCGAGCTGACACCCGGCGGATCGCCGATCGAAAGATCAGCAAACGCCTGGCGATACCATCACAGCCCCTCGAGGTGGGGGTGCTGAACGATCCTCGCGTCGAGGGTCACGTATTGGCGTTCGCCCGCGATCAGCCGCACCGGGTTGAGCTCGACCGCCAGCAGGCGATCACCGGTGTGCTGGAACAAGCCGTCGAGGTGGAGCAGGAGCGAGGCCAGCACGCGCACGTCGGGATCCTCTGCTCGACGGCGGGCGGGCAGGGGGGTCGCGGCCAGCACGGCCTCGGCCATCAGCATCGCGTCGCGGGGCGAGAGCGGGCTGCGGGCGAGCACTGGCTCGATCGTCGAGTCGACCAGCGCCCGCGCGAACAGGGCGACCGCGCCCGAGCGCATCCGCAGGCCACCACAGTGGAGATCGAGGCCTGGCTCGATCATCTCGGCCACGACCACGCCGTCGAGCCGCACGGTCGGGGCGCGCTCTTCGACGTTGCTGACGATCCTGGCGTAGGCGCGCTTGACCGCCGCCGCGTTGCCGACGTCGAGCTCGATCGCTCCGAGCTCGGTCTTGCGGCGGAGATCGGGGCTGAGGGCCTTGAGCGCGACCGGGTAACCGATCTTGTCGGCGAAGCTCGCCGCGCCGCTGGCCGAGTTCGCGAACGCCTGGCGAGTGACCTCGATGCCGTGCCCGCGCAGGACCACCTTGCTCTCCTGATCCGAGAGAACCTCGGCCGCGCCCTCGAGCACGGTGTCGGCCCGCTCGGTGCCGAGCGGGTCGGGCCGCGGGAGCTCGGGCAAGGGGCCCTCGAGCAGACGCTCGACCGCGCGCAGGCGCAGCAGCGGAGCTTGGGCCAAGAACGCCGCCGTCGGCACGCGCAGGGCCAGCTCGGGCAGCGGCTGCTGCATGCCCGCGCGATCACCCAGCCGCGGGAGCGCGCGTCGGGCCTGCTCCCACAGCGCCAGCGCACCGCCGTCCTGCTCGCTGCGCCAGCGCTCGGCCTCGTCGCGTCCGCTCGCCCGCTGACGAAGCCCCTCGCGCAAGAGCGCGAGCACCTGCGGGGCGGGATAGATCGGCCCCGTGAAGCGCTCGAGCGCGTGCGCGACCACGAGGCTCTCGAGCCGCGGATCGCGAGGTCGATCGAGCTCGAGCCGCGGCACGCCGAGCGGTACGAGGATCGGGCGAGCTGGACTCCGCTCGGTCGCAGGAGCGCGCTCCGTCAGTTGATCGATCCAGTCGACCCAATCGATGCTCAGCGCGTCGGCGGGCACGTAGCCGACCACATCGTGATCGAAGAGCGCGGGATCCCGCAGCCAGCTGCTCAGCCACGCAGGCGTCGGAGCCAAGCCCAGCCGTACGCTGCCGAGCGCCCGGACCAGCGGCGTCAGCTCGTCGAGCCGCGCCGCGCAGGCGATCGGGGTTGCTCCGCCGGCTTCGTCGTGCGAGGGGCCGATCCACAGCGCGGCGTCGGGTCCGAGCAGGGCCATGCGTCGCGTACCTCGAGCGAGCGCGCGGAGGTCCTCGACCAGCTCGGGATCGGCCGGAGCCGTCAGCACCAAGAGCGCGGGCGGATGCTCGTGCAGCGCCCGAACGAGGCCGGCGTCGAGGCTCCCCGTCGCGACCACCAGGCAGGCTCCCCGAGCCTCGCGCAGCGCCTTGCCGAGCTCGCGCTCGGGCACGGCGCGTCCAACCGAGCAGCGCCAGCGCTCGCGCTGCTCGGGTACATCGAGCAACGAGCGAGCGACGAGGATCCGCGTGTCCGAGGCGCTCGAGGCATCGTCGCCGAGCAGCACAGCCAAGGCCGCTTTCAGCCCCTCAGTCGTGGGCGGCTGCTGACGAAGCCCTTCAGCC
>CBFGLP010000069.1:0-21197 GCA_965649595.1 uncultured Myxococcales bacterium
TCGTCGCGCAGCGAGGTCGCCAGCGAGTGCGGCTTGTCGCACGCGCTCGGCTCGGTGTTGATCATCGTGTAGAAGGTGCTGAGCTGCGTCTCGCTCAACGCCGAGACGTCGACGCCCTTGGCGTCCTTGATCATCTGGTCCGGCGGTGGGGCCTGCAGCTCCTTGCGGGTGCGCGCGGGCTCGCCCTGGCCGGAGCCCTGACCAGCGGTGTTGCCCGGTTGATCTGAAGCTGCCGGTGCACAGGCCGTGCACGCGCCAGTCGCGAGGACCAACGCGAACAAGGTCGTCGGCAGGACCGAGCGCATGGCAGAGAGGGGACGGACCAACTGATCGCGGCTCGAAGACATCGCGTCGAAGCGTCGCTAGAGCGACGCGCGGCGAACGCTAGCGCAGCGCGAAGTGGCCCGCAAGCCAGCGCGAACGGCCCCACGGTGACCGATCTCGATTCGTCCGCGATCGCCACGGCGATGTCGCAGCCGCTCGTGCGCCCCCTCGCATGCGCAGGTCTCACTCAGGTCGGAAACGAACGAATCGCGTGCATCGTCGCTTGACGCTGGAGGAGCGGCGCGCGATACAGCCGGCCGCAGGAGGAGCCCCTTGACGAAGATTCTAGTGACCGTCAAGCGGATCCCGGATCCGGACGAGAGCCTGAAGTTCACCGCGAGTGGACTCGATCTCTCTGCGGTGAAGTGGGTCCCTAACGCCTTCGACGAATACGCAGTCGAGACCGCGCTGCGTCTGTCGGAAGATGTCGTAAAGAAGTCCAAGCTGGCCGAGATCATCGTGCTGTCGATCTGCCCCGAGAAGCAGCGACAACACGTGACCCAGTTCCTGGCCATGGGCGCAGATCGGGGCGTGATCGTCGACGCCGACGACGCGGCCTACGACACCATCGACATCGCCAAGATGATCGCCAAGGTCGCCCAAAAAGAGGGCGTCGACATGGTGATCACCGGCAAGCTCTCGCAGGACAACGAAGGCAACCAGGTCGGTCAGCGGGTCGCAGCGCTGCTCGGTTGGCCGCAGGCCTGCTTCGCGGCCGAGGTCGACTGGGATCCGGCGCAAAACCAGCTGGTCATCGCGCGCGAGGTCGACGACGGCGTCGAGCGCAAGCGCGTGCCGACGCCCGCGGTGGTCACCGTGGACCTGCGCGTGGTCCTGCCGACCAGCGTGCGCAACGGCGTCAACCCGCGTGATCACAAGTTCACTGACGGCCCGCGCCTCGCCTCGCTCAAGGGCATCACGATGGCCAAGAAGAAGAAGGTCGACGTGATCAAGCCGGGCGATCTCGGCGTGGCGACGGCCGACCGCGAGAAGGCCGTGGCGGTCAACAAGCCGCCGGCGCGCAAGGCCGGCCAGATGGTCGGGTCGGTCGAGGAGCTCGTGACCAAGCTGGCCACGGAGGCGAAGGTGCTATGAGCAAGGTACTCGTCGTTCTCGAGACCGCGGGCGGCAAGCTCCGCTCGCACTGCCTCCCGGGCATCAACGCTGCCCAGCAGATCGCCCAGGCCCGCGGGGCCGAGTTGCACCTCTTGGTGCTCGGCGCGGACGCGGACGCGGCTGGTCGGACGATCGCGGCGGACGGCTACGGTGCCGCCGTGGTCCACACCCTGACCGACGCCAAGCTCGAGCCGTTCACGGCCGAGGCGTGGGGAGACGCGATCGTCCACGCGATCAAGGCGATCAACCCCGCGGTCGTCGGTGGCACGGCCAGCTCGACGCTGCGTGACGCGCTGCCCCGCGCGGCCGCGCTGCTCGACGCGCCGCTGTGCCCCGAGATCGTCGCGGTCAAGTCGGGCGACACCTTCACGCGGCCGATCTCGGCCGGTCGCGCGCTGCTCGACGAGCAAGAGCGCGGTGACCTGGTGTTCTTCACCGCGCGCGGCAGCGAGTTCGTGCCCGCGCAGGCGGGCGCTCCGGCGACCGTCAACGCGCTGCCCGGCGGCAGCTTCGACACCCGCGGCGTGACCGTCGTCGACGTGCAGAAGACCGTCAGCAGCCGCCCGGCCCTGACCGAGGCCGACGTGGTCGTCTCCGGTGGCCGCGGCATGCGGGAAGGCGCCAACTTCAAGCTGCTCGAGGAGCTCACCGACCTGCTCGGCGGTGCGCTCGGAGCCAGCCGTGCGGCGACCGACGCGGGCATGGTGCCCGCCGACCTGCAGGTCGGACAGACCGGCAAGATCGTCGCGCCCAAGCTCTACATCGCCGTCGCGATCTCGGGCGCCATCCAGCACCTCGCTGGCATGAAGGGCAGCAAGACGATCGTTGCGATCAACAAGGATCCCGAGGCCCCGATCTTCCAGGTCGCCGACTATGGCCTGGTCGGCAAGTGGGAAGAGGCGGTCCCGGCCCTGATCCAGCAGATCAAGGCCCGCAAGGGCTGAGTCCCACGACTGAAGGGCCTCGCTCGACGAGCGAGTGCGAACGACCCTCGGCAACCACCGAGGGTCGTTTTCGTTTTAGATCCCGCTCGATATCCTTGCCCCGATGCAATCCGGCTCGACTCGGACCCCCTCGGCCACGGGGGGGCCGACGCGGACGTTCCTGGTCCGCGCGCTCGCAGCCGTGGCCGCGGCTGGGTTGCTGCACCTCGCGTTCGCCGAGGCGCTGCTCGGTCCGCTGATCGCCGCGCCACCGACCAGCGCGCTTCGCAGCACCACCGCGTTGGTGATCGCGTTGACGACCCTGGTCGCGCTCGTAACCGCGGTGCTCGTGACCTCGCGACGAGGACCAGTCGCGGCCGCCCGTGCGACGCCGCCGGTGCTCGGGATCCTGCCGCCGCTCGCCAGCTTGGCCCTCGCCCCACGCCTCGCCGAGGCGACGCCGAGCTGGGACCAGCTCTTGCTGCTCGGCGTCCCGGTGCTCGCGAGCAGCACCGCCGTCGGGCTCGCGCTCGCGCTCGCGCTCGAGCGTGGCCTGTCGAGCATCGCCGTGTCGGGCCCATGGTTGAGCGAGCATCCGCCAGACGACGATCGCCCGCCTGGCCTCGCGTTCAAGCTCGCGCGCTTGGTCGGGGGCCTCGGGCTCGCCAGCACGCTGCTGATCGTCAGCCATGCGCTGGTCGGTGGCTCGCAGCCCGAGCTGGCGACGACCGAGGTCCGCTCGATCGGCGTGCTCGTCGGGCTCATGTTCAGCTTGCTGCTCGTGGTCCTGGCCGGAGCGAGCACCGGCCTGTCCCCGGGCCGCGACGTCCGAGCGCTAGCCGAGCGGCTCGACGCGTTCGGCTGGGACGACGCGCCGCGGGCCCGCTCGATCGCCAGCCCCGTGCGCATCACCAGCTTCGACGCGGTCGGCGAGCTGTTCGGCAGCCTCGAGCTGCTGCGCGCCCGCTTGGCCGAGGACGCGGCCAACTACCAGCGCGCGCTCGACCGCACGCGCGAGGCCGACACGGCCAAGGCCGAGTTCCTCGCCGCGGTCAGCCACGAGCTGCGGACCCCGCTCAACTCGATCCTCGGCTTCGCTCAGCTGCTGCTCGAATCCAAGCTCAACGAGGCCCAAGCCGAGGACGTGCGACTGATCCTCGCGGGTGGACGCCAGCTGCTCGAGCTGCTCGAGGACATCCTCGATCTCTCGTTGATCGAGAGCGGCGAGCTCGAGCTGCGCCCGGCCACGACCGATCTGGGCGCGCTGATCTCCGAGCTGGTCGACATCCATCAGGGCCAGGCCCGCGAGCGCGCGCTCGAGCTGCGGGCCGAGCTCCCCGCGGGCCGGCGCGAGTCGGCGTTGCCCGCGGTGGTCTGCGATCGCCGGCGGATCGGTCAGGTGCTCACCAACCTGCTCAGCAACGCGATCAAGTTCACCGAGCGCGGCAGCGTGAAGGTGATCGCCAAGCACGATCAGATCCGCCACAACGTCGAGATCGCGGTCCACGACACCGGCGTCGGGATCGCGGCCGACGAGCTCGACGGCGTGTTCGAGGAGTACCGGCAAGCCGGCTCGCGCAAGCGCAGGGTCCGGGGCACTGGCCTCGGCCTCGCGATCGCGCGTCGGATCGCCGAGGCTCACGGCGGAAGCCTGAGCGTCAGCAGCCAGCTGGGGGTCGGCTCGGTGTTCACGCTGACGCTGCCCGAGGCCCCTACCCCGCCCTCGCGCGACACGATCAGCGGCGAAGAGCTGGCTGCCCTGCGCGAGACCGGCCTCGGTGCCGCGTGGAAGCACCGCACCGAGACCAGCGCGAGCGACCAAGGAGCCGACCCGCGATGACCGACCATGCTCGCTCGGCGATCGCCTCGACCGCGCCACCAACCTACGGCCGGCTCGGCGTCGAGCTGCGCGTGCTCGCCCTGCTCGCCCTGCTCACTCAGCTGCACGTTGCTCAAGCCGCCGCGTGGGCGCTGCTGGTGCTCGACGACGCTGCGCTCGAGCAGCTGCGCGGGCAGTGGTGGTTGCTCGCGATCCCCACGCTGGCGCTGCTGATGGTCATGACTCGTGTCGCCGTGCGCATGCCGACCACTCGCTGGCCTCGGCACGCGGGACCATCTCCATGGCCCCTGGCCTTGCTCGGCTGGCCTGCCTTGCCCTCGTGGATCCCGCTGTGGCTGCGCGACCGTCGAGCCCGTGAACGCCAGGCGCGTGGCGAGGACATCGAGCTGGCGTTTCGCGAGCTGCTCGCGCTGCCACGCATCGCCGCGGCGACCTTCGCGGGCTGGATCGGCGCAGCGACGATCGCCTGCGCGGCCGTGCTCGCGACCTCGCTCGCGCTCGACCCCTGGACGCTGGGTCTGCTCGTCGCGCTGTGGCTGAGCTTGCTGCTCCCGCTCGTCGCTCTCGCGCTCGGGCGCACCCGCGCGATGTTGGTGCCCGAGTACCTCGCCGCACCACGACCGCACCCGAGCGAGGTGCCAATGCGCAGGAGCCTGCGTCTGCGGCTCGGCGTGCCCGCAGGGCTCCTGGTGATCGCCGCCGTGCTCGGACCGCTGCTCGCTGGCGTGCTGTGGGCCAACCCGAGCGCGAGCGCGATGCCCTTGTTGAGCCTGGCTGCGCTGATCGGCCTCACGGCGGGCCTCACCGCCCTCGTCCCGCTCGTCCGCGACGTCGATCGCGACCTCGGCCGCGCGACTCGGCAGGTCTGCGCGGTCGCAGAGGGGCAGGTCCCCGGCCCGCTCGCGTTGGCGACCTTCGCGACCGCCGAGCTGCGCGAGTTGGTCGCCGCCGTCGATCGCCTCGTCGCTCGCATCACCGACGCCAACGTCAGCAAGTACGTGCTGATCGAGCGAGGGCGCGAGGCCGATCGGCTCAAGAGCCAGTTCCTGGCCAACATGAGCCACGACCTGCGCTCGCCGCTGAACTCGGTGCTCGGCTTCTCGGAGCTGCTGACCACCGGCATCGAGGGCGAGCTGACCAGCGATCAGCGCGAGATGGTCGTGGCCATCCACGTGGCGGGCAAGCAGCTGCTGCAACAGATCGATGACATCCTCGATACCGCCAAGATCGATGCCGGGCGCATGGAGCTGCATCGCGAGCCGACCCCGGCCGCGACGCTGATCTCACGGGCCATCCAACGAGCGCGCCCGCGCCTGCCCGAACGCGTCGAGCTGCGCCAGGCGACCGCTGCGGGCTTGCCCTCGGCCTTCGTCGACCCCTATCGAACAGTTCAGGCCGTCGAGAACGTGCTGGTGTTCGCGGGATCGACCATCGCGCAAGAGCCCTCGGGGCCGACCGAGTCGAGCAGCAGGCCGAAGGATGTGGCCGCCGAGCGCAAACGACCGGGCATCGTGGACATCGAGTGTCAGCTGGAACGTGTTGATGCCGGCAGTAGCGAGATCGTCATTCGAGTCGCTGCACCCTACTCTGCTGCCGTGATCGAGCGGCTCGCGCAGGCGCAGCGCGGGTTCTTCCGTCTGCCGGGGCACACGGGCTTGGGCTTGGGCCTTCCGATCGCCAGCGCCATCCTCGAGCTGCAAGGTGGATCGCTCCGGATCGAGAGCGACGGCCGCACGCGCGACACGAACGCGAGCTCGGGGAGTCGCGCGAGGGGTGGTGTGGTCGCCACCCATCGCGAAGCGCACACTCCCGCTCACGACCAAGACGTGATGATCTTCGAGCTGCGGATGCCGGCCCTCGCCGCCCGCCGAGCGGCCCGAATCCGCGATGCTGACAAGCGGTGAGGCGCGGCGCATCGAATCGCTGCAAAAAAACCGTTCGCATGCCATATGGTTCGGATACGACGGCCGCGCAGAGTGTGGCGATTCGCCCCAAGAATGGAGACGATGTAAAATTCGAGTAGATCGACATCGACTGCGCTATCGCCTCCACTGCGCGCATGGCATTCGATCGCCCCATTGCGCCCATAGCAGCCTGAATTCGGCCGTTCTGGCGGCTGGTCCGGAGGCGGGGAATCCATCCTTCCGAGAAAACCATGCGCATTTTGGCCACATAAACCGTTGCCAATTGCGCACGTTCGGCGGCGGCTGTCCATCCGAACAATCGAATCTAAGTCGACGAATTGCCACGACCCGCTCGCCATCGATGTGCAATATTCCGAGGGTCATGTTCTCGCGGCGTACGGCTTGGGACGTCTCGCCCAATCGACTCACGCAGGCTCGCTCGCATCATCGGAGCTGTGGTCGAACGGCACTCGATCTGACCTGCAGCAACCCGACGAGCGTCGAGCTCGTCTATGACGAGGACTTCTACGCAGACCTGTTCGACTCCCGCTGCCTCGCGTACGAGCCCGAGCCGTTCGGCATCGCGAGCGCCCGCGCGGCGGTGGCCGAGCACTACTACGAGCGTCGCCGCCTGCGAGCCAACGCCGACCGCGTCTGCCTGACCGCGAGCACCAGCGAGGCCTACCACCAGCTGCTCAGCCTGCTCTGCGATCCCGGCGACGTGATCCTGGTGCCGACGCCGAGCTACCCGCTGCTCGACTACCTCGCCGAGCTCGCCCGCGTCGAGTTGGTCCGCTACCCACTCCACTACGACGGCCACTGGTGGGTCGACGTCGAGGCGATGGCGGACCAGGTCGAGCGCAACGGCAAGCGGCTGCGAGCGGTCGTCTGCATCGCGCCCAACAACCCGACCGGCTCGTACCTGACCAAGCGCGAGCTCGCGGCGATCGAGCGGCTCTGCGCCGACCGGAACCTGCCGCTGATCGTCGACGAGGTGTTCGCCGACTATCCGCTGCACCCTGGGCCCAGCCGCGTGGCCTCGGCGGTCGGTGAGCGCGAGTGCTTGACCTTCGTGCTCTCGGGTCTGTCGAAGATCGCCGCGCTGCCGCAGCTCAAGCTCGCGTGGATGCTCGCCTGCGGGCCCGACGAGCTGGTCCGCCCCGCGCTCGCCCGGCTCGCGGTGATCGCCGACACCTACCTCAACGTGGCCACGCCGACCCAGCTCGCGCTCGATCGGATCCTCCAGTCCAGCGAGGCCATGCAGGCGCAGATCCGCGGGCGCCTGGTCAGCAACCTCGAGACCCTCGACGCCGCGGTGGCCGACAGCCCGCTCTCGCGGCTCGGGGTCGAAGCCGGGTGGTCCGCGGTCCTCAAGCTGCCTCGCATCGGCGATCTCGACGACGAGGGCTGGGCGCTGCGGATGCTCGAGCGCACCGACGTGTGGACGCAGCCAGGATCGCTCTTCGATCTGCCCGGCTGCCACCTCGTGCTCTCGCTGCTGACTCGGCCTGACGAGTTCACCGAGGGCATGGCGCGCCTGGTCGCCTGCGTCGAGCAAGTCTGCGCACGCACGCACTGACCTGGCTTCCACGCACGAGCGGGCCTAGCCTGCTCATGATGTCTCGCCGCGTCGTCCTGCCGCTGCTGGTCGTGCTCTGCTGGGTCGTGCTGGGGTGTCGACCGCCGAGCCAGCCAGCGGAGGTCGACCAGGGCGTGGGCCAAGTCGAGCCGGACGCGAGCCCGACCGCCGACCCAAGCCCAACCGACGAGCACGACCCCGCGGCCGCGCGAGAGCCGATCGCTACGCCCGACGCCCCGGTCATGACGTGCGGGGCCGCGGCCGGAGCGAGCCTGCCCGAGCCAACAGCTCCCCCCGGACCAGCCGAGCCGAGCGCACCTGCGAGCTCGAGCTCGACCACCAGCTCACCGATCACTGCGGGCTTTCCTCAGCACGACCCCCTGCGCGAGGTGACGCTGTGGGGGAAGGTTCGGCAGAGCGACGCGCCGGTGAGCGTGCCCTCGCAGCAGACCGGCACCTGGACCGAAGCAAACGGCCGGCTCGCGCCCCTGCCCGCTGGCGAGCCCGTCGAGCAAGCATGGTTCCCCCGCTCCGCCGCCGCGCACCTCGGTGACGGGCTGGTCCGCATGCGGGTCGAGCTGCGCGGGACGATCGACGTCTCGCTGCTGCTGCGGCAGGACTATCGCGACGAGGCCCCCCGCGTGCTCTCGGGCTACGGCCTGTCGATCGAGGCCAACATCGTCCGCCTGTATCGCTGGGATCGCGGGATGATGCTGCCGATCGGCCCCGAGGCGAAGCTCGGCAAGCTCGATCGTCGCAAGAGCCTCGAGGTCGTCGTGATGATGGTCGGCCCGCAGCTGCTCGCCAACGTCTACGACGGCGACACGCTCGAGCACCTCGTCAGCGCTGCCGTCCACGACACCACCTACGCGTTCGGCTGCGTCGGCCTGCGCGTCGGCGAGCGCCACGATCCCGAGTCTTCCTTCACCTTGCTCTCGGCGATGGACGCGAGCCAGCACGCCGCCCGCACGCACCTGCGCGACGCGGACGTCGGCCAACGCTACGGCGTGCTGCCACCTTCGGACCTCACGCCGTTCGGCAACACTCGCTACGCATGGATCCGCGCCGAGGACCTCGCCGAGCTGCCCAAGTCGCTGCGCAAGCAGCTCGAGGCGAAGGTCGATGATCCCGAAGGTGAGCGGGCGCTGCTCTTCCTCGACACCGTCGGCTACGAGCGACTCTTGCGTAGCGGCGTCGAGGTGCTCGCGGTCGACAGCAACGCGCCTTGGTCCGCCTTCGACCCCGCGTTTCGCCGCCGCGCGAGCGAGCCACCGACCAAGCGCGGGCGCGGCTTCGTGCTCGACGACAGCTACAAGGATCCCGCCCTCGTCGAGCAGCTCCTGCGCGCCTATCACGAGCGCTACCCGAGCATCACCTCGTTGATCGAGATTGGCCGCACGCATAAAGACCGGCCGATCTGGGCGCTGCGCATCTCCGACGCCGATCCCGACCCCGACGAGCCCGCCCTGCTGCTCAACGCCGCCCACCACGGCAGCGAGCTGCTGAGCATCGAGTACGTGCTCGACGCGATCGACACCTTGCTCGCCGACTACGAGCACGACCCGCGCGTGACCGCGTGGGTCGACGGGCTCGAGGTCTGGTGCGTGCCGCTGGTCAACGTCGACGGCAACCACATGTTCGTGCACGAGTCGCGCTTCGCGATCCGCAAGAACGCGTTCGACGGCGACGGCGACGGCTTCTCCGATCCCTTCGAGGGCGTCGATCTCAACCGCAACTACCCCTTTGGCTGGGGCGAGACCGGCAGCTCCGACATGCCGATGCACAAGTGGTATCGCGGCCCCGCGCCGGGCTCGGAGCCGGAGACCCGCGCGATGATGGAGCTGGCCGAGCGCGAGCGCTTCGCCGCCGTGCTCTCCTTTCACACCTTCGGCACCGACGTCTACAGCCCCTACGGCGTGCCCGGAAAGCAGAACCCCAAGCCCGACATCGCCAAGGCGATCGGTCAGGAGATCGCCGCCGCAGCGCCCGAGCAGCCCAACGGGCGCAGCTACGCGGTCCGCAAGGGCGGGTACCCGGTCGCTGGCAGCGATCAGGACTGGCACCTCCACGCCCACGGCAGCATCGCGTTCGTGATCGAGGGCTCGCATCACAACCCCCCGCTCGACGTCCGCACGCAGGCCGTCGAGGCCACGCGGCCGCTGTGGCAGGCGCTGCTCGATCGCGTGCTGCTCGGGCCCTGGATCGGTGGTCACGTCCGGGACTCGGCCGGCAACCCGGTCGAAGCGACCGTGATGATCGCCGAGCACCAGGTGCTCGAGGGCGAGCGCTGGACCACCCGCAGCCGAGACGGCCGCTTCGATCGGGCGGTGCTCGAGCCGGGGACCTACACGTTGACGATCGAGGCGGATGGCCGGGCGGCGATCGAGCGCGAGGTAAAGGTTCGCTCGCGAAGGGTCGAGCTCGACATTGTTCTGCCGGACGCCTGAGCGCTCGCCCTGCCGGTTGCGCTCGCAGATTGCGCAGAGTGATATAACCGCGGCGTGCGAACCGCCCCCTGGGTCGTCGGTCTTGGCCTCGTGCTCGGATGTTCGGAGCCACGCGGAGTGGACCCGGTCGCACCACGCCCAATCACCCACTCCATCGCCAACCAGAGCCCCGAAGCCGAGCCGATCGTCATCGTCACGATCACCAGCGACGCGGTTCGCCTCGACGATCGCGAGCTGGCAAAGCTCCGCGACTCTGCGGCCCCCGGGATCCTCGACGCGCAGCTCCGCCCGACCTACGCCTACCCCGAGCTGCTCGCCGCGTTCGCCAACAAGCCGCCAGGGCGGCTGGTGATCGAGGGCCAGCCGAGCGTCGGAGCGATTCGTGGCGTGACCGCGTCCGCGAAGGATGGAGCCGCGCTGACCCTCGCGTTAGCCGAAGGCCGCAGCGTTGCTCTACGTGCAGCGCCCCGCGGCAGCGCTCCGCTGATCCGGGTCACCCGCGATCACGTCGAGCTGCGCGACGCAACCTCCGTGCTCGCCACAGCCGACCTCGCCCAGGTCTCGACGCTAATCGAGAAGCTCGCCGACGCCCCGACCATCGCCGTCGAGATCGACGACCGCCGCTCCAGCCAAGACCTGCTCACCATCGCCGACGCGGCCGCCCGCGCAAGCGTCCGCGAGCTGATCCTCGCGATCGACCACGACCCCTGCGTTACCCCGCCGAAGGGCATGTCGTGCGTGCCCGGAGGCTTTGCGATCGTCGGCAGCGACGACCACGGCCCCGAGGAGCGCCCACGTCGGGAGATCGAGCTGTCCACCTTCTATATCGACCAGCACGAGATCACGATCGCCGACTACGACGTCTGCCACGAGGCGCGCGCCTGCAAGCGACGGATCAACGGCCACCAGAACATCATGAAGCCCTTCGTCGGCCCCGAGCAGCCGGTCGTGCCGCTCGATTGGGAGCGGGCCGTCCACTACTGCGCGTGGGCAGGCAAGCGGCTGCCGAGCGAGTGGGAGTGGGAGAAGGCCGCGCGCGGACCCGAGGGCGACCTCTACTCGTGGGGCAACGATCCGCCGACCTGCGAGCGCGCGCAGTACCGCGAGTGTGCCCCGCACGGCTGCACGCCTTACCCCGGAAAGGCCAACGCCTGGGACTGCAACGAGCACGACACCAAGCCCGTCGGCACCTATCCGGCTGGCCACTACGGCCTCCACGAGATGGCCGGCAACGGCTACGAGTGGACCGCGACCGTCGGCGTCGAGGATCTTTCGAATTGTGGTGACGAGTGCTCGGGCCGCGACCCCGACGGCCCCTGCGACGGCGCCTATCCGTGCGGCAACAACAGCACCCGCGTGCTCAAGGGCGGCTCGTGGTACTGGCCGGCCGAGCGGCTCCGCGGCGCGCATCGGCGAGTCGAGAAGACCCGCAGCGGAGGACACCGGCTCTCGGCTCGCTGCGCGACCGAGAACCCCTTCCTCACCGCGTTCCCGAGCTCTGCGATCGAGTTCCCGCGCCCGACCCCGCCGGATCCCCAACCGCCCAGCGCCGAGGCGCTGGCGATCTTTCAGGGGATCACGCAGGACCCGATCGAGGACAAGCCGATCTGCTCCGATGACGTGCGCGAGACCTGGGGCGTGCAGGAGCGAGGCGGTCGGTCCGAGACAACCTGCCGCGACCCCTTCCCCTACCTCGAATCGAACGAGCCGCGCGCGTGGCTGTGGAAGCGCTACTTGACCAACATCGGCGGCGCGTACCTGGGGGTTGGTAGCGATCAGGGTTTTTCATTTATCGCAATCGCGCGCTCCGAGTGGGCTTGGCTGATGGACTATGATCCGCGGGTCGTCGACCACCACCAGCGAATGCGCGCGTTCATTCTCGAGGCCGAGACACCCGAGCAATTCGTCGAGCTGTGGTCGGGCGCGGACACCAAGCGATCAATCGAAGTGATCGAGCGGCACCACGCCAACGCCGACGAGCACGCCAAGCTCCGCCGCGGCTTTCATGTTACGCGCGAGCGGCTCTACGAGTATTACCGCGAGCAGCTCGCCGACCCGGAGGGACGAGAGAAGGGCTTTGGGTGGCTCGCGAATCCCGAGCACTATTCATATATTCGGTTGCTCTACCAGCAGGGCCGGATCATGCCGATCAAAGGTGACCTGCTCGGGAACGACTCGATGCGGACCGTCGCCGAGGCTGCCAACGCGCTGGGGGTGTCGATTCGAGTCTTTTATACCTCGAATGCGCCGATCTCGTGGGGCGGGCACATCACCGACGCATATCGGGCGAACGTGCTCGGGCTGCCCTTCGACCACCGCGGGATCGTGCTCCAGACCACGGCCAAGGGCGGGTTTCGGCAGACCGGCCACTGGCACTACAACGTGCAGTGGGGCAGGCACTTGCACGACCGGCTGGGCAAGCTGGGCTACGACGAGGTGATGACGATGCTCTTCGAGCGGATCCCGGCGGATCACGGCGATCTGACGCTGATCGGGCTGCCGAGCGGGATCGCCGACTAGCGACTGGTGCTCTCGCCGGGCGAGTGACAAAGTTCGACTGGTGAGCAAGCGATCGCTGAGGGACGAGGGAGAGTCGTTCGACGTCACGGTGCTCGAAGCGGAGCATCCTTCCCGCACGGTGCTCTTCGCGGTGGGTGCGGGCGGAAACCCAGACCGCCACCTCGCCTTGCTCACCTCGCTCGCGGAGCATGGGTGCACCGTCGTCGCGCCGCACTTCGAGCGGCTCGTCTCACCGACGCCAACGGCGGACCACCTGCAGCTTCGGGCTCGCCGACTGAGGCTCGCTCTGGACTTTGCCGCACGCCCCGGTGTGTCGGTGGCGGGAGTGGGCCACTCGATCGGCGCCACGATGCTCATCGCCCTCGCCGGTGGCCAAGCGTGGACCGGCGCCGGACAGCGGCTCGCCATCGAGCCTGACACGCGGATTGATCGGCTGGCGCTCCTGGCTCCTGCGACTGGGTTCTTCCAGGCGCCTGGGGCGTTAGATGCAGTTCGCGCGTCGATCCTCGCCTGGGCTGGCTCGAGCGACGCGATCACTCCTCCTGCGCAGGCCGAGCTTCTGAGCCACGCGCTCGGAGCCCGTGTGCCCGTGGACGTGCGCGTGGTCGAAGGCGCCGGTCACTTCTCGTTCATGAATACGCTGCCCCCACAAATGACGGATCCGCTCCCGAATCGGGAGACCTTCCTCGCCAGCCTCGCGTCCGAGGTGTGCCGCTTCGTTACCTGTTGACGATATTCAGGGCACTAATTCGCTCGCAAGATCCGAAACGGCAGCGTCGGCGGCGTGCCGAGCAGCAGCGCCCGCACCTGCCCGGTGATCACATAGAGCCCGCCCTCTGCCTCGGTCGCCGTCGTCAGCCCGCTCGGCAGCCCCGCCCCGACCTCGCTGACCGTCGCGCTCGCCCAGCTCGCGTCCGCGAACTCGACCGCGAAGAGCCGAGCATTGAACACCACATAGAGCCGCTCGCCGACGAACTCGATCCCATCCGCGCCACTCAGCGCGTCCTCGCCTTCGAACGCATCACCGCTCAGCGCCACCTCGACGATGTCGCTCGGATCCGAGAGCGAGAGCGAGACCAAGCGCGCCGGCACGTACTTAGCCACGATCAGCCGCTCGCCATCGGGCGTGACCGCGAGCCCGTTGAGCCCGAGCGAGGGCGTCTCGGGCTCGAGCAGGGGATCCGTCGATAAGAGCTCGAGCCCCTCGGGCGCGACGCTGGTCACCGCGTACACGCGCGCCCCGGTCGAGTCCGTCGCATACGCAGCACCCGTCGCGGGATCGACGGTCACGTCGTTGCAGCGACCGCCCTCGGCCGCGGCGGCCAGGGGCAGCCGCTCGACCAGCTCGCCGCTGTCGAGATCGAACACCAGGATCTCGTCGCCGGTCTCGGATTCGGCGATCCGCGAGCAAGCCCAGAGCCGCCGCCGCTCGCCGTCGATGTCGAGCCCGATCGTCTGGTGAGCCGGGTCGGGCGCGCTGACCAGCACCCCTTGTGACCCGTCTGCTTCGACGTAGCCGATCTGGTTGCCGGTCAGGCTGCCGAACACGAAGCGCCGCGTGTCGGGATCGAAGGTCACCCCCTCCGGGAACAGCTCGTCGCCCACGAGCGGGTAGTCGTCGAGCAGCGGCGCTTCGCCGGTCTCGCTCTCGGACTCCCCCTCCGCAGTCGTGTCTGTCCCGCTCTCCGACTCCGACTCGCCGGTACCCGACTCGCTCGTGTCACCGACCTCCTCGCCGCCCGGACCATCGTCCCCAGTGCAGCCTGCAACCAAGATCGAAACGAGCGCGAGGTGGCGTGCGCGGATCATCGGCCTCAGCATCGCCACGACGCGCGCCCGGATCAATTCGAGTCGCAGCCGCCCGGCAGAGGATCTACCCTCGCGCCGATGCCCGACATGACGCTGCTGCCCCAGCCGCTCGCCGACTACGTGCACGAGCACACCACGCCCGAGCCGGAGATCTTCGCCCGCCTGCGCGCGCAGACCTACGCGGAGCTGAGCAGCCCGCAGATGCAGGTCGGTCGGGTCGAGGGCACCTTCCTCAAGCTGATGGTCCAGCTCACCGGCGCTCGCCGGGTGCTCGAGGTCGGGACCTTCAGCGGCTACTCGGCGCTGGCGATGGCCTCGGGCCTGCCCGAGGACGGCAAGCTGATCACCTGCGACATCGATCCGGTCGCTACCGCGGTGGCTCGCCGCTACTGGGACGAGAGCCCCTGGGGGCACAAGATCGAGCTGCGCCTCGGCGACGCGCGCGACACCCTGCGCGAGCTTGCTAATCAGGGCGAGCGATTCGATCTCGTGTTCATCGACGCGGACAAGGATGGCTACATCGACTACTTCGAGCTGGCGCTGCCGATGCTACCGACCGGCGGGGTGCTGCTGGCCGACAACACGCTGTGGAGCGGCAAGGTGCTCGAGCCCAAGGAGGCGAGTGATCACGCGATCGTGCGCTTCAATGCGCACGTGAAGGCGGACCCGCGGGTCGAGCAGGTGCTGCTCTCGGTCCGCGATGGGATCATGATGGCGAGGAAGATCTAGGCTTCAAGGCAGTCGGACGGACAGGCGCTCGATCATCCACGCGAAGTACCAGGGGCCACGCCGGTCGTTGGCCGACCTAGCGATCACGAAGAGTGGCTCCGCGACGTGAAGCCCGATCCCCTCGCGCGCGAGCACATAGTCGAGCGCGAGCCGAGCCGCTCGAGCGTTGCCGTCGGCGAAGGGGTGAAAGAAGCAGACATCGAGGTAGACCCGCGCCGCACGGATCGCACGCGGCGTGGTTGAATCGTTGGCGTCGCTCAGGTACGCGACGAAGGTCTGATCGCCGACGGCCGTGCCGTAGCGCTCGCGACCTTGCTTGGCGTAGGCGTCGACCTCGCGATAGTCCGAGCGCTCGAGCCCGAGCGCGATCGCGTTCCAGCGCGCCAGCAGCTCGAAGTCGAGGGCGACACCTTCTCGCGCCGCGCGTCGGCACGCGTCGAGAGCCGCGAGCATTCGCTCGGCCCTGACGGGATCGCGGCGTCGCTCGAGACCCTCAATGAAGCGTCGATGGCCGTCCATGGGCTCGCGCGGAGCCATCGACGAGCCCTCGACGTGCGCGAAGGTGCTGCGACGAATACCGATCCAGGCAAGCGTAGCGTCGGGCAGCTCGGCCTCCCTGTGGACCGCGATCGCGGCTCCGAGCTCGGCGCAGGTAGATTTCAGCTTGGCAGCGTCGGGCGCAATCCAGCTCTCGAATCGACCCGACACCACCCGCTCGATCTCGGCGCCCGCGCCCGCCCCATCGAGCGCCCACGCTTGCAAGTACCAAGCGAGCACCGCGGCGAAGGTCCCATGCCAGGCATCCGTCGCGTCGGTGCGCTCGACGACCCAGGCGACCAGCGCAGCGGCGGCGTGCTCGACGATCTCTGCGAGCGAAGCACCGTCGGCGGGGACCAGGCGCCCGAACTCGGCTGCGAGCGCGCCGATCACCTCATGCCAGCCCATCAACGCCGCGAGCACGCGCTCGACGGTCGCCTCGGGCGGCTCGCCACGTCGAAACAGGCTGTGCTCCGGACAGCACCAGGCACGCACCAAGCCGCCGCCGCCCGGCTCGCTGCACGCCCAATTCCAGCCCATTGCCCACGCGCCGTAGCGCTCGATCAGCGCGCGATCGATGTCGTCCTCGAGCAGATCGAGCGGCTGCCTGCGTCCGGACTTGGGGCCGCGCATGCGAGCTTGGGCGACGATCTGCGTGACGGCGGTGCGCGCCGGCGCGAGATCGAGGGGCCCACGAGCAGCATCGAGCTCATCCCAGGTCAGTAGATTCACACCGGCGGCCATCGTTCCCTGCTACCCACGCTCAACCCCGCGCGGGCGCCAACACCCGACCGAGGCGCTCGAGGTCGAGGATTCCCTCGTCCGCACAATAAGCCTCCGCGCTCGCGCGCAGCCTCGCCGCCTCGTCGCCCGAGCTCACGCTCGCCAAGCGCAGACGAACAGCCGCTTGGTGAGCCCGCATGCCGCAGCCCTCGAAGAGCGGCAGCGCAGCCTGCCAGTAGGCCCCCGCGCGCTCGTGCTCGCCGGCCATCGAATACAACCCAGCCTCGATCACCTCGGCCCGCGCCCTCGACATCGGGTGTGCGGAGCGACGCAGGCGACGAGCCATCGCCCGAGCCTCGCTAGCGGCCGCGCGATCGTTCGTATGAATGGCCAGCGACGCGAAGCTGCGCGCGTAGAGATCGAACATCTCCTCGCGGATCGAGATCACCCGCAGGAACTGCCAGCGCCGCGCGTTCTCCAGCGAGACGTCGATCTTCGTCGCGGCCTGCTGCCACTCACCGCGGGCGATCAGCAAGGGCACCTCGGCATAATCGAGGAAGAACCCGGTCACGGTGTAGCGCGACGCCTTCCAGGTCGACCTGCCCTCATCGATCACCTGGCGAGCCCGATCGAGATCTCCAGTGAACACCTCGACGAGGCTCGAGAAGGCCAGCATCTCGACGGTCTCTTGCTGACGCCCAGCTCGAACCGCGTCGCTGCTCCACTCGGGCAAGAGCTCGCGGAGCGACGCGAACGAGCCTAGGAGCACCTTGGTCTGGCTGCGAAAGCCTCGCAGCCGCCGGCAGATCCGGCCCATGCGCGGGAGATCCTCGAAGCTCGCCAGCAGCTGATCCCACTTGCGATCGGCGTCGATCCAATTGCGCGACACATAGTCGAAGGTCGAATCATTGACGACGTCGATACCCGCGATGATCGGGTCTTTGCTCGCCTCGGCCATCGCGTGCACGCGCTCGACGATCTTGCTCGCGCGCGCCGGGAACCCGGCGTTGTACGACAGGATCATCTCCCACATCAGCGCGATCGCCAGATAGAACGACTCACCGGCGTCGAGCGCCGCGAGCAGCAGGCGGCCCTGCAGCATCGTGGTTAGCAGGGCCTCTTGCGACATCAAACCCGCGGTCCCGGCGAGCAAGGTCGCTAGGTAATCCTGGGTCCGCGGGTCGAGCTCCGCTCCGCTGCGCAGCTCGACGTCCATTCCGCGCCAGGCCAGCCGGATCCGACTGACGAGGGTCGACAAGAGCACCGACGACTTTCGTCGCGGCAGCCGCTCGCCGAACGACTGCAAGGCAGCCTCGAGCACGTCGAGGCCGCGATCTATCTGCCCGCTGGCGATCAGGTGGGTAATCGCCTGATGCCGGTATGCGACGATCTGCGTCGAATTGCTCGAATGCTCGACCAGCTCCAAGAACATCTCGGCGGCCTCGCCACAGCGGCCGACGTTGCCGACCTGATCGGCGAGCGCAGCCCGCAGGGCTTCGCGTCGCTCGGGCTGGGCGTCCGCAGGCAGCAGCGAGAGCGCGCGGCGATAGAGCTCGACCGCGCGTGCGAAGCCGAGCGCGGCAGCGGCTTGTGCAGCCGCCAACTCGACGTAGTGGAGCGCGCGGATCGGATCGCCGCCGCGCTCGAAGTGCTCGGCGAGCAGCTCGGGCGCGGCCCCCTGCTCGGCCAACGCGTGCGCGAGCGCGAGGTGCAGCGCGTGCAGCTCGGGGGCGTCTAGCTCCGCGACCATGACCTCGCGGATCCGGTCGTGGGCAGACTCGAGCATTGCGCGCTCGTTCAGCTCGACTCGCGTGATCAGGCCGAGGCCGATCAGCTCGTCGAGCGCCTCGGGCTCGTCGTGGATCCCGAGCACGATCGTCTGCACGGTCGGCCGTCCGGCGACCGCGATGATCGCCAGCATCCGACGGGTGTTGGGCTCGAGCTGGGCGATCCGGTGGACGACGATCCGGTCGAGCGAGCCGTCCATCTCGCCGATCGAGGTGGTCGAGACGTCCTTGGCCGCCAGCAGCTGACGCAGGAAGAAGGGCGAGCCCTTCGCCTGGGCGATCGGGCTGGCGATCCGCCGCTCGAGCTCGCTCGCGCGACCGCCGACCTGCTCGCGCGAGCCGAGCAATGCGCTGGCGAGAGCGGTCGACTCCACCTCCGAGAGCGGCACGATCTCAATGTCGCGGACCGTGCGATCGCGCAGCGCCGCAGGAGAGGTCAGCTCGCGCAGCGCTTCGCGTCGGTCGACCTCGTCGCGGAACGTGACCACGAGCAGCAGCACCGGCGACTCGGACGCCCGCATCAGCTCGGTCAGCAGCTTGGCGCCGTCGATGTCCGCCCACTGGAAGTCCTCGATGTGGACGATCAGCGCTCGCTCGTCGGCGATCCGAGCCAAGACCTCACGCAGCGACGCGACGCCGACCTGCCACAGGCGCAGCGGATCGTCTTGGACCGGCTCGTTGTAAGGGACCGACCAGATCCCCTCGAGCACCGGGAAGATCTTGACCAGCGGGCCGACCCGGCGGGGTGCGAGCTGATCGGCCTCGTCCTCCGACAAGCGACGCAGGTGGGCCGAGAGCGCGTCGACGACCGCGTCGACCCCCTTGAAGGGCACCGACTCGCGCTCGAAGCAGCGCCCGCGCAGCACCAGCGCGCCGGTCTGCTCGATCGCCCGCGCGAAGAAGTGGCTGACCAGCGCGGTCTTGCCCAACCCGCTCGCGCCCCGCACGAACACGGTCACTGGCCGCCGCTCGGCTCGGACGATCGTCAGGGCCGACTCGAGCACCGAGAGCTCGCGCTCGCGTCCGACGAAGATCTCGGCCTCGTTGCGACTCGACGTGGTTGCCACGCCTGCGGTCGGACCCGCGCCGGTCGTCTGATTCGCGAGCTGGTCGAGCAGCACTGCGCAGCTAGGCCGCTGCGCAGGATCGACGGCGAGCAATTGCTCGCACCACCTACCCAGCTCGGTCGGGACCGAAGCCACGAGCGCGCGTGGGTTCGGCACCTCGCCGTTCTGCTTCTCGATCAAGATGCTCAGCGCCGATCCGGTGAAGGGCAAGCGCCCGGTCAGGCACTGAAACAACATCACGCCGAGCGCGTAGAGATCGACCGCTGGCCCATGGTCGCCGCCGACCACCTGTTCCGGCGCCATGTAGGCCGGTGTTCCCAGCACCTGGCCGGTGAGCGTGATCCCGGCGTCTGGCGCCCCACCTTCGGCGATCAAGCCAAAGTCGAGGATCACCACCCGGCCTTCGCGGGTCACCAGCACGTTCGAGGGCTTGAGGTCGCGATGCACGAAGCGAGCCTCGTGCAGGTGCTGTACGCCACCGAGCAGCTGACGAAACGCCCGCTGCAGTCGGACCAGGTTCGGAGTCTCGCCTGCCGGCGTCGTTCGCCGCACGTAGGTGTCGAAGGGCTCGCCCTCGACCAGCTCCATCGTGAAGAACGCCTGGGTCAGCCCCCCGCCCTCGGGCATGATCACCAGCTCGCCGAGCCGGACGAGGTTCGGGTGCACGACGTCGGCCAGCGCTCGGAACTCGCGCTTGAACCGGTAGAGGCTGGTCGCGCTCGCGCCCGTGAGGCGCTTGAGGGCCACTCGCTCGCCGGTCGCGACATGCTGCGCCGCGAAGACCTCTCCCATCCCGCCGGCGCCGAGCCGCTGCTCGAGCACGAACTCGCCGAGCTGCCCCGGTACCTCCGAGCGCGACGAGCTGCGCTTCGAGTAGGTCGACTCCCCCGCGAAGGTCGAGTCGCCCGTGTAGGTCGAGTCGCCGCCGATCGTCGGTGCGTTGGCGAGCTCGCCCATCGACGTGTCGTCTCGGCTCGCGTTCGGCTCGTCCACTGGCACCGCTCGTCTCGTCGTCGGGGGATCGCTGGCCCTCGGTCCGGACCCCCTCCATGATGCAGTGCTCTGGGCGGGCAAAGCCGCGCGAAAATGCTGGGTCAGGCCCATTCGACGAGGAAACTGTCTGCGTCGGCCCCACGACGGCCAACTTCACGTAACGGTCGAGGTCACATTGATGGACATGTGCGCCAAGGTACGGGACATTGGCCACGGTCCGAGCGCGAACCGAGCAGGGCTTGGGCCGCTCCGGTTGATCCCGAAGATCGATCGAGGTCACGTCCGCGCACCCGCTCGATCTCGGCCATCGACGCTCGGCCACGCTGGCACGATCGAGTGCACGACGCTGACGCTTCGACACGTGCCTGCGTAGCAACACGTCGTCGAGCAGCGAACGAGCCTCGTGATCGTCGATCGACGCGGCAGGCATGGCGCTTGCTAGACTCGCACGCCGGTCACCTCGGTCTCGACGAATAGGTCTCGACAGCAGTGGACGCAGCCATCGCTAGCAAGCCCCCGACTCCTCTGTCCGCCGATCCGCGAGCCCTCGCTCGTACGCTCGCGGATCTCCGTCGAACGGTCGCGGCCAGCATCCGCGGCAAGGACGATGTCATCGACCTCGCGCTGATCGGCCTGGTCGCAGGCGGACACCTGCTGATCGAGGACATCCCGGGCGTCGGCAAGAGCACGCTCGCGCGGGCGCTGGCAGCCGCGATCGGAGGCAGCTTCGCCCGGATCCAATTCACGAGCGATCTGCTGCCCGCCGACCTGCTCGGGGTCAACGTCTGGCTCGCCCGAGCCGAGCGCTTCGAGTTTCGCCCGGGCCCGATCTTCGCCAACCTCGTGCTCGCCGACGAGGTCAACCGCTCGCCGCCACGCACCCAGAGCGCGCTGCTCGA
>CBFGLP010000070.1:0-10430 GCA_965649595.1 uncultured Myxococcales bacterium
GCCGGTAGCCCGTCCCGCACCTCGGTGAGCCTGAGCGGACACGTAGCCGTGGCCAGCCGCGACGGCGGCGTGACCAAGTTCTACGCGACCGAAGAATTCTGCGAGGAGAGCAACGGCATCCCCGGCATCCAGACCTCGCAAGGTCCCAACGACATCCTGCCGTGGGGACAAGACGAGTGCGTGCAGTGGTTCACCGACATCCCGCACGGCGACAACCGTCCGGTCGCGTGGACCAACGGCGTGTTCAATGATCAGACCTGTCAATACGAGGACCTCGACGTGTGGACGGCCTGGTCCGACTGGGCGCCAGGCACCGCCGTGGTCGCGCTGCTCGACGGCGACGACGGCACGATTATCCAAGAGGTCCCGATCCCCGACCTGCCCCAGCCCTGGCCAGGCTGGTACGGCTTCTATGGCGCGGCCGTCGACGCCGAGGACAACGTCTGGCTCTCGCAGCTGCAGGGCGGCAACCCGCAGCAGTCGTGGCTGGTCCGGGTCAACCGCGACGACTTCACTTACGACGCGTTCCCGGTCCCCGAGGAGGGTGGCTACGGCATGACCGTGACCTCCGAGGGCTACGTGTGGATCTGCGGTCGGACGACCCGCCGCTTCAACCCGGAGACCGAGGCCTGGACCAACGTGCCGCTGGCCCCCAACGGCAGCGTGCACACCGGCGGCTGCATGGGCGACGGCAACGGGCTGCTCTACCGCGGCACCTATGCGCAGGTCCACGCGATCAACACGATCACGCTCGAGATCGTCAAGACGCTCGACGTCGGGCAGGCGGGCGACGACTTCATCTGGGGCGTCGCGGTCGACTTCGACGGGTTCGTGTGGGCGGTGCCGCGTAACAGCACGCGGGCGTACAAGGTCGATCCGAACACGAACACGATCGTCAATACGGTCAACGGGCTGGTGTCGGCGTATACGTATTCGGACATGACCGGGTTCGCGTTGTCGAACGTGAATCCGGGCTGAGGTGAATGGACGGAGCACGGCCTCCTCGGGGGGGCCGTGCTCGTTCAATTGCTGCACTCAAGCCGCCGACACGATCCCGACCGGGCAGTGTGCCCGCTCCAAGATCCGCTCGATCCGGTGACCAAAGAACGCCCGCGTGCTCGACACCCGCAGCCCGCTGCCGAGCACGATCATGTCGACCTCCCGCTCCTTTGCGACCGCGAGGATCTGCTTGTCGGGTGACTCGCCCGCGACCAGCAGCGTCTCGGCCTTGGCCCCGAAGCGCTCGGCCCAAGCCGCGTGCGCGTCGAGGATCTCCCGCCCCATCTCGTCCTCGGCCGGGTCCGGCCGCCGCGTCACGTAGAGCACGATCAGCGTCGCCTTCGTGCTCGCGGCCAGCACCGCCGCCATCTCGACGGCGCGGCGGCAGTGCTCGGTGCCAACCGTGGGCACGAGGATCGTGCTAGGCGTCCACGGCTCGAAGGGCTTGGGTCCGACCTCGGTCTCGCGCGGAGACTTGATCACCATGGTCGGGATCGGGGCGTGGCGGAGGAACTCGTCGACGGTCGTGCCGAAGAGCGTGTGCATGCCCGCGCCCCGCTGCACGTCGGCGAGCAAGGCGAGGTCGTAGCCGCGGGTCGCCTCGGCCAGCACCAGCTTGGCGCGCTCGTCGTCGGTGATGATCCGCAGGTCCGTCGGGCCGCGCATGTTGCCGAACGCCCGCCGGAGCTGCTCGTACGCTCGCTTGGTCAGGGCCGAGTAGCGCCGGCCCAGCTCGCGCCAGGGCCACCACCAGCGCACGTGCACGGCGGGCGGCCGAGCATAGATGGCGGTGACCTCGAGCGTCTGCTCGTGGCTGAGATAGCCGACGAAGCTCGCAGCGATCCGCATCATCCGAGGCGTCCGCGCGAGCAGCAGGACCCGTCGGACTCCGCGGACGAAGCTCGCCGCGGCGATCTCCTCTTGCTCGAGCCGGCGGGCCTCGTCGGCGCCGATCCGGACCTTCGAGAGCGTCCACCGCAGCAAGGGCGGAGCCATCAGCGAGGTCACGATCGCGACCATCACGATGATCGAGTAGACCTCGACAGTCAGAATCCCGAGCCCGAGCCCGACGGTCGCGACCACGATCTCCATCGCCCCGCGGGCGTTCATGCCCGAGCCCATCGCCAAGCGCTCCCAGTGCGAGACGCCGGCCGCCCACGAGCCGAGGTACGCGCCGACGAATTTCCCCAAGCAGGCGATCGCCAGCACGATCAGGCCGACCACGAACACCTCGGGATCGGCGAGCCGAAACAGGTTGACCTTCACGCCGGCCGACGCGAAGAAGATCGGCGCCAAGAAGGCGGTCGTGATCATCTCGAGCGTGTGGGCGACCTCGTGCCGAAAGCGCGGCGCCTGCACGACCAGGATGCCGATCACGAACGCCCCGAGCACCGCCTCGATGCCCATCCGATGGGTCAGCGCGGCGCCAGCCAGCGCGATCACCAGCACGATCGAGAGCTGGGCGTTGCTGCCACCGAACATGCTGTCGGTCGCGTTGATGATCCGGCTGACGATCCGGGCGCCGATCGTGAACGCGAGCAGCAAGAAGATCGCGGCGCCGCCGAGCGCCTGCGCAACCGACATCAAGTTGACGCTGCCCGCGGTCGCGAGACCGGCGACGACCGAGAGCAGGATCCAGCCGACCGTGTCGTCGGTCATCGCCGCGGCCATGATCAGCTGACCGATGTCGCGCCGGGTCAGCTTGAGGTCCATCAGCACCTTGGCGATCACCGGGACCGCCGAGATGCTCATCGCCACGGCCATGAACAGCGCGAACACCGGGCGCCCCTCGGGGCTCGCTAGGTAGCTGTCTGGCAGCATCCAGCCGAGCGCGAGCCCGCTGAGGAAGGGCACGATGATTCCGCCGGCCGAGATGACCAGCGCCGAGCGACCGCGTCGCTTGATCAGGCCGAGGTCGGTCTCGAGCCCGGTGACGATCAGCAAGAAGAGCACGCCGAGCCACGAGACCACCGCGAGCAGGTCGGACTGGTGCTGGCTGACCGGGAACATCGCCGCCTGGACGTCGGGCAGCAGCGCGCCGAACACCGAGGGCCCGAGCACGACGCCGGCGAGCAGCTCGCCGACGACCGGCGGCTGGCCGAGCTTGCGCATCACCTCGCCGAGGAAACGCGCGACGAAGAGCAGCACGGCCAGCTGCAAGAGCAGCAAAAACACGGCGTGGTGATCGAGCGATTTGATCACCGTGGTGGTCGCCTCCGCCGTGGCCATCAGCGATGCAATTGCCATCATGTCGTTGGCTCCTCAGATCATGTTGCTGGAGCGCAGCTCCATCAGCAGGGGGTGAGCGATGGTCGGTCGCAAGGTCCAGTGGTGCTGCAGCTCGCGGCTCGGGACCAAATAGCCGCTCGCCCACAGCACCTTGAGGTCACCCGCGACGCTCTCGTGTGACCCGGACAGCGCCGCGACCAGCTCGTCGCTGGTCAAGCTGCCGTGCTGGGCGAGCAAGGCGAGGATCAAGCGCTGTGAGAGCGGCAGCGAAGGCAGCAGATCGATCGCCGCCGCTGGCAAGGGGGCCATCACGATCCGGCCCTCTCGCTCCGGGTGTAGCCGCGCTCGCGCGAGCCAGTAGTACATCGCCTGGCGCGGGTTGCCGCTGGTCAAGCGCCACAGGCGGGCGTGGAAGGTGTCGCTCGGCGCTCGCGCACGGAAGCTCGTGATCGGATGGCTGACGCGATCGAGCAGGTGCATCGGCGGCTCGGCGAACTCGAGCTCGAAGCCGGACAGGCGATGCCGCGCGCTGATCATCGTGCGCAGCTCGGTGGCGCTCATCGGCTCGACCTGCAGGATCGTCGGGATCTGGTTGGCGAACCCAAGCCGGTGGAGGGCCAGCGCCGCAGCGGGCGTGGCCATCAGCAGGATCCACAAGGTCATCGTGGCGGTCTCGCCAACCATGGCGAGGAACTCGCTCATCCGCGCGACCCCGGCGGGCGAGGGGTCGAGCAGGCGCTCGGCGTTCTCGAGCACGATCACTCGGCGACGCGTGTCCGAGACCAGCGCGCGTGCGAGCGCGACGAAGCTGCGCGGCTCACCGCTGCAGCCGAGTACTCGGTCGAGCACCCGCGCGAGCCCTGCCTCACCGCGCAAGTTGGGCCCCAGCCGAACCCAGCGGACGTCGAGCGCGGCCTGGCTGCGGACCCGCGCGAGCACGTGGTTGGTCAGCGTGCGCTTGCCGGCCCCGCGATCGCCGTGGATCAGCAGGGTCTGCGGGATGCCCTGCCGCCAGCTCTCGATCGCGGCGATGCACGCGTCCTCGAGCGCGGGCCGACGAATGTAGAGATCGGCGATCTGGATCGGGACGACCGCGAACAGCTTGCGATAGCTGAGCGGCAGCTCGCCGCCGAGCTCGGCAGGATCGCTGGCGAGCAACGAGCGGAACGCCCGGTGGATCGCCTCGGGCTCGTCGTCGTGCAGCAGCGCCCGCAGCTCGGAGCGAAGCTGGGTCGCGAAGGGCAGCACGATCCGATAGCTGCGCTCGACCCAAGCCCGAGCTCGCCGCGCGAGGCTCGGCGCCGCGGCGGCCTCGGCTGTGCGGCGATCGTGATCGTCGAGCCGCCGCCGGACCTGGTCGGGTCGATGCGCTCGATACGGTGCGCTCGCGTCCTCGAGCACGGCCGAGCTCGCGTCGACGAACTCGCTCAGCGCTCGGCGTGCCCAGCCAGCCCGACGCCGGTGCAGCTCCTCGATCAGGGTCTGCACGCGAGTCAGGCCGGTGCGGGCGAACTCCTCGGCCTCGGCCTGCTCGAACTCGGCGGCGTGCCGCTGGACCGCCAAGGTGTAGTAGTCGAGCACCCGCTCGACCTCCTCGATCCGAGCAGCGACGTCCTGCAGCGCACCGACCAAGGTCTGCTCGAGCGTCGTGAAGACCGGGACGATCACGTCGACGAGCTCGAGCTCGAACCAGCGCCGCAGCGGGGTCTCGATCGTCGGCTCGCGCTCGGCTGCCTCGCCCGCGCTCGGCTCGGTGAGCCCGTCGAAGAGCAGGACCGACTCGGGCAGCTCGGCGACCGCCTCGCGCAGCTCGTCGGCCAGCGCAGCGAAGGGGTGCTCGTGCTCGAGTTGCGCGAGCGAGCGACGCGTCGCGTGGCGCATGCCGAGCAGCTCCGGGTGGGCGCTGGCGTCGAGCCACTGCCCCCACTCGACCTCGACCGCGCCGCCGATCTCGAGCCGAAACGCGGCCTCGTCCGCCGGCGATCGCCACGCGGCGACCGGCGCGATCGCGGTGTTCAAGCAGCTTCGAACCACGTCGCCGACTCGGCTCTGAAAGCCAGCGAACCATGCGACGAAGCCAGCGACGTCGGGCGCGAGTAACATTCGTTCGTGTGCTCAGAGGGGTGAAGTCGGCTGGGATCCTCGGAGTGGCTGTGGCACGCTCGCGTCGTGATCGAAGTACTGAGCAGTCCATCGCCGCTCGCGGTCGAGCCGGCGTGGTGGTACCTGACGCTGGTCAGCGCGGCGGCTCTCGGCGTGACCTGGCTGTTGCAGCGCGTCGCACAGGTGAAGGCCTTTGCGAGCTGGCGTCGGTGGATTCCGATCGTCTTGGTGTCGGTCTGGGCGACGGTCGCGGTGGTGTGGTTGCGACGGCTGCTGCCCGACGAGGGCACGCACGACTTCGCTCGCGCGGCCGCGTTGCTGGTGATCGCGATCGCGGCGCTGCCTTGGCTGCGCAACATCTTCCACGCGCTCGTGTTCGGGATCGAGAACCGCTATCGGATCGGTGACGACCTGCGGGTCGGCGAGGTCGAAGGCCGACTCTCGTCGGTCGGACCGCGGGCGATCGTGCTGCGTGCGAGCGACGGGACCGAGATCACGATCCCGCACGCAGAGCTGGCCAAGCAGCACGTCGTGCGACTCAACCTCGAGGTCCGCGACGCCCCCTGCGAGCTGGTCTTGGTCGCGCCCGCGAACGTCGAGGTCGAGCTCGCGGCCGAGCTGGCCCGGACCGCGGCGGCGCTCAGCCCCTACGCCGCACCTCGCTGCCGGCCGAGCGTGTTCGTGGTCACCGATGGCTCGCCGAGCGGAGCTCGTCTGCGACTGCGCGGCTTCGTGTTCGATCGGGAGGTCGAGGCCCTCTACCGGAGCGATGTCGGCGCTCGCTTCATGCGGATGCTGCGCGAGGGCGATCTCGCCCGTCTGAATCCGCGTCACGACCGCACCGAAGGTGGGAAGGCCTGACTCGACGCGCGGCGCTGAAAGATAGCCAATGCGTGCCCAAAGACAGCCGTTGATCGGTGTTTCGGCTTTTCGTGACCCCGCATGCGAAATCGAGAATAAGTGACAAGGTAACTCTTATCAACCTGGATGCGCCCTGGACACAATTCGGTGATGACACCCGCCCAAACAACTGTCCGGATCCACTCGATCTGCGGTAGCTAGGCAGCTGTGGCGTCGCTTGTGCTCGAGCCGCTGCCGCGCTTCATTGCGCAGATCGTCGCGATCGTGCTGATCGCGCGAATCATCGGGCGCCTAACGCGCAGGTTCGGGCAGCCGATGGTCATCGCCGAGATCACCGCCGGCATCCTGCTCGGACCCTCGGTGCTCGGCTGGCTGTGGCCCGAGCTCTCGCGGGCGCTCTTCGCCCCCGAGTCGCTCGAGCTGCTGCAGGTGGTCAGCAACCTCGGGCTCGCGCTCTTCATGTTCCTGATCGGGCTCGAGCTCGATCCGAGCCTCTCGCGTGGCCGCGGTCGTGCATCGCTGATCGTCTCGCAAGCGACGCTCGTCGTCCCGCTCGGGCTCGGGATCCTGCTCGCGCTCTACCTCCACCGCGATCCCGCGCTGGTCGGGTCCGACGTGTCGCCGACCGCGTTCGCGCTGTTCCTCGGCGCCGCGCTGAGCATCACGGCGTTCCCCGTGCTCGCGCGGATCCTGGCCGAGCGTCGACTCCTGCGCTCGCGCGTCGGCACGGTCACGATCACCTGCGCGGCGATCGACGACGTGATCGCCTGGTGTCTGCTGGCGTTCGTGCTCGCCTCGGCCAGTTTGCCAGCGACTGCGGGGGCGAGCGGTCTGCAAGAGGCGGCCATGACCTCGCTGCTCTCGATCGGCTACGTGGCGATCATGCTCGTGGTCGTGCGACCGCTGCTCCAGCGCTGGGCTCGGCCGATCTCGACGCGCGGCGAGCTGACCCACGATCTCGTCGCGGTCGTGATGCTGCTGCTCTTCGCTTCGGCCTGGGCGACCGAGCTAATCGGCATTCATGCGCTGTTCGGCGCGTTCTTGCTCGGCGCGATCCTTCCACGCGAAGGCGGGCTCGCGCACGCGCTCGCCGACAAGCTCGAGGATCTCGTGGTCGTCGTGCTGCTGCCGCTCTTCTTCGCGTACAGCGGCGTACGCACGCAGATCGGTCTGCTCGACTCGAACGACGCGTGGATCACCTGCGCGCTCGTGATCGCCGTCGCCTGCGTGGGCAAGTTCGGCGCGGGCACGCTCGCGGCTCGCCTGACCGGGCTGAGCTGGCGCGAGTCGGGGGCGCTCGGGATCTTGATGAACACGCGCGGGTTGATGGTGCTGATCGTGCTGAACATCGGCCTCGACGTCGGTATCATCAGCCCGACCCTGTTCACGATGATGGTGATCATGGCCCTGTTCACCACCTTCATCGCGACCCCGGTGTTCGACGCGATCTACCCGGTCGACCAACACGTCGCGGATCTGCTCGCGGCGTCGGGCTCGGCGGAGCCGGATCGACCGCCCACGCAGGAGCCTCCGTTCACCTTGCTGCTCTGCCTACTCGACGAGCGACCCGGTCGCGGCCTGCTCGCGCTGGCGAACGCGCTGGCAGACGCGCGGCCCGACGCCCGCATGCACGCGCTCCACCTGCGACGGCCCGACGCGCCGACCTCCGAGCACGCCAACCCGGCTGGCGCTGCGCTCGAGGCCGGGGTCAAGCGGATGTCCTTCGTGTCCGCCGAGCCGGTCCGCGACATCTGCCGCGTAGCCGGGATCAAGGCCGCCGATCTCGTGCTGCTCGAGCGCGAGTGGCCCCGCGAGCACCACCCGGTCGAGCTGCTCGACGCGACCGCTCGCCGGGTGATGGTCGAGTGCAGCACCGATGTCGCGATTCTGTTCGACGGTGGAGCCGAGCGGGTGACCCGAGTGCTGCTGATCGCGTCCGAGTCGATCCACGATCGCCCTGCCCTCGAGCTCACGCGACGGCTGCTCGAGGGCGGCGCCGAGCTGACGATCCAGCGGGGAGCGAGGGCGAGCAGCTCGCGCCTGGGCGCCGGAGCTGCTCGCCCGCACTCGATCGACGAGTTCGTACAAACCACCCGACGCGCTCGTCCGAGCCTGCGCGACGGCAAAGCCAGCCCGCTCGACGCAATCACGGACGGCTCCTTCGACCTCGTGGTGCTGGCCCTCGACGACGCTGAGCACCAGCTCCTCCGTGACTGCTTGGCCCTGCCCGCTCGCGGGCTCTCGCTGCTGGTTGTCCACGCTGCGCCCGAGCCCGACGCTAGCGAGTCCGTGATCCCCATGCCGGGCTCGCTTCACGGGCCTGGTCGACCCCGCGCTCGAGCCCTATAGCCCACCTTCGACATGCACTTCGGCGCCACACTTCGTCTTCTCCGGGTCGAGGCCGGCATCAGCCTCCGCGAGCTGGCCAGCCGCATCGGGGTCTCCGGCGCGTACCTCAGTCGGGTCGAGAACGGTCACGATCCCGCGCCCACGCCCGATCGGCTGATCGCGATCGCCGATGTCCTGGGCCTACCGCGTCCGGTGCTGCTCGAGCTCGCCCGCCAAGCCGGTCCGGCCGTCGATGGCTACCTGCAGCGCACACCGGAGGCTGGAGCCCTGTTCCTCGAGATCGCGCGTCGAGGGCTGCGAGGGCCCCAGATCGCTCGGGTCAAAGCGTTCATCGACGCCGAGTTCCCGCAGCCGAGCCCGAGCACCCAGACGCGTCGACTGGTCGATCTGCTCGCTCATTCGCGGGTGATCGTCGGGGTGTCGTGCTCCGATCTCGAGGACCTCGTCAGCGTCGCCGCCACCCGCCTCGGCGACGACGTCGATGCGCGCAAGGTCGTCCAGCGAGTGCTCGCTCGCGAGCGCGAGCAACCGACCCCGCTCGGTGGTGGCTTTGCGGCTCTCCACGTGACGCTCGACACCTCGATCAGCCCGACCCGCGCCGAGCCAGCGAGCGACGCGGCCGTGCTGCTGACCCTCGCGCAGCCCTTCGAGGTGCCCACGCCCGATCACCGACCAGTGCGTGTGGTCTGCTTGCTGGTGTCGGGATCCGAGAGCCGGGCGCGGCTCGACATCATCGCTCGCATCGCGCGGCTCGCCAGCTACGACATCGCCGACGAGCTGTGCAGCGCGACCACGCCCGAGCAGGTGCGAGCGATCATCGAGCGGATCGAGAGCCTCTGGTAGCGGCTCGCCGACAATTGGCCCATTGGCGGCCATTCGGTGGCGAATGCACTCGAATCGATTGGGCGAGCAGAAAAGCCCAGCAAAGGCAAGTTGATCACTCGAAGCGAGCCCCACCAAAACGACTATAGCAACACAGTGTAAGTGTACACTTAACAGTTATACATAGCTGAATTCATAGCAATCACGCTCGCTTGGCCAGCACGCGATTTGGTAGCGTACGGTTCGGTGAGTGCCCCGCGTCGAATCTGGGGCGGCTTGTCATTGGCCGCCCTCGTCGTTTTGTGGCCTCGACCTGCGCTGGCCGCCGGCATGTCCGACGAGACCTTCTCGCGGATCTTGGTGCTGCTCCTGGCCGTCAGCGTCGGCTACGTGTTCGCGCACCGAGCCGTCGAGCGACTCTCGCGTCGCTTCACCTTCACGGGCGGGATCGAGTACGTGCTGCTGGGCATCGTGCTCGGTCCGGTGCTCGGGCTGCTCGGCGGCGAGCTGGCCCGCGACATCCGGCCCGTGCTGCTGCTCGGCGCCGGTGCGCTCGGCATGCTCGCCGGGCTCGAGCTGGGCACCGAGCGGCACCCCGAGCTGAGCGCTCGAGCCTGGCTCGCGGCCGGCTCGATCGCCTTCGCTACCGCGCTCATGGTGCTGGGCGTCCCGTTGGTCGGCGCGTGGTTGCTCGGCTACGACATCGAGGGCGCGAACGCGTGGACCGGCGCGCTCTTGGCCACCGCCGTGGTCGCGCTCGGCAGCGACAGCACGCCGATCCGAGTGATGGCCAACGTGCTGGGCGCCCGCGGGCCTGCGCCGGAGGTCGGCATCCTGATCGCACATCGGGTCCGGGCGATCGCCACGATTGGGCTCGGGGTCTTCTACGCGGTCGTCGAGAAGGGTGACGCGCTGCTGCTCCGCGACCCGCTCGCGGCGCTCGAGCCGTTCGGCATCCAGCTCGGCGCAGGCGTGATCCTCGGCCTGCTCTTCGGCGTGGTCGTGCACCGCAAGCTCGACGATCGCACGCTGCTGACGATCGTCGTCGGGATGATCTTCCTGTGTGG
>CBFGLP010000071.1:0-3693 GCA_965649595.1 uncultured Myxococcales bacterium
TCTCGCCGACCAAGTTCATCGAAGATCATCACTACTAGGCCCCCCGCAGGCGTCGTGCACTCAGCCACGCGGCTTCTTTAGCCCCCCACAGGCGTCGTGCACTCAGCCACGCACGGCTGCTTCGCAGCCGCGAGGTCGCAGTGCGACCTCGGTGGGCTGGTTTCGGGTTCGCAGTCGTCCGTCTGGGCTCCCGTGGGGGGCCCTTCCTCTGCCCCCGCAGGCCTCGTGCACTCAGCTACGCACCGCGGCTCCTTCAGCCCCCCCGTAGGCCTCGTGAACGCAGCCGCGCACCGCCACTTCGCGGCCGCGAGGCTCCGCGAGCTCATCCGCGGCTCCCGAGCAAGAAGGCCCGCAGGAAGCGAAGCCCCGCTTGTTGGCTCTTCTCGGGGTGGAACTGGCAGCCATACACGTTCTCGTGCTTGACCGCCGCCGCGAAGCTCACCGACCCATACGTCGCCGTCCACAGCACGTCTTCGGGCTGCCCGGCGTCGACGTAGTAGCTGTGCACGAAGTAGTAGTGCTCGCCCGCCGGCTGGACCTCGTTCCAGCCCATGTGCGGAATCTTGAGCTTACGCACGTGCTCGCCCTCCTCGACCGTCATATCCGAGGGGAAGCGACGACAGTGGCCCGGAAGAATCCCGAGGCCTTTGCGACCTCCGCCTTCTTCGGAGTCCTCGAAGAGCAGTTGCATGCCCAAGCAGATCCCGAGGAAGGGGTCGCCGCGCTGGATCACCATCCGCAGCGCCTCGCCCATCGCCCCACCGACGATCTCGTCGGTCTGCTTTCCGAAGGCGCCCTGGCCAGGAAAAACAACGATCCGCGAGACAGCGACGCGATCCGGGTCGTCGGTGATGTGCGTGGCAGCTCCGACCTGGATGAGCGCGCGCTCGACGCTGGCCAAGTTTCCGAGGCCCGCATCGACGAGGGTCAGTTCCCGTGCCATGGGCCGGGCGTTTCTAACACATGTCGGACAAGATACGTTCGTGATTTCGAACGTGCGCGATCTTCGCTTCGTGGTCGAGGGGGGTCCGGCTCGGCTTTGCTTTAGGTTCGCGACGAGATCTCTCCCGGCGGGAGGCACACGAACACGAGCGAATGCTCGTGCCCAAGTGTGCTCATTCGCCATGGCTCGAGCCGTCGCGCATTGGTCGAGCGCGGCGCCAATCCGACTCGCGAATCACGTGCTGCTCGGTCGAGCCTGATCCATCCGGTCGAGCGCCGCGAGCAAGCCATCGAGCCCGGCGAGGGCCGAGGTTCGCAGGCGCAGCGCTTCGGCTCGCGGGGCGCTGCTCGAGCGTTGACGTGCCCGCGCGAGCGCCCGCTCGAGCTCGCGAAAGAGCTCGCGGGTGGCGGTGCGCCAGTCATCGGCCAAGGGGCGCACGCCGGCTCGCAAGGCGTCCCGCAGGGCTTGCTCGCCGCGGTTGGCCGCGCGGCCGTGAGATTGGATCAACGTGCTAGCGAACTCCCGCGCCGCGAGAGCGGCCATGTAGCCGCGCGCCCAGGGGACCAGGCGATCGACCAGCAAGCCCGCCAACACCTCGTGCTCGCGGATCAGCGGGGCGAGGCGCTCTTGCAAGATCCGCAGGGCGGCGTCCTCGAGCGTGGCCTCGAGGTACTCGGCGTCCTGGCGGTCGACCTTGCGTCGCACGCCTTCGCCGGCCTCGACGATCCCGAGCGCGAGCGCCTCGCGGGTCAGCAGATCATCGAGCGCGAGCAGGCCTTCGTGCAGATCCTCGGAGAACTTCCCCAGCGCCGCGGTCGCGCGAGCGAGGGCGGTCGAGAGGTCTTCGCCGCCGTCGCGGCCGTCGAGCTCGGCTGCGGCGGCCTCGACCGATCCGCGCGCCAGCTCGAGCGCCTCGCGGAGGCGTCGGCGGGTCAGCTCGGCCTTGAGCTCGCGAGCGTGGCGCAGGAAGTGACGCTCGAGCGCGTCGTCGATCGAGGCGAAGGGGTCGCGCCCGGGAAGACCCTTGGTCCGGTGCCCGAGCGCGGCGCTGGCCGAGAGCGGCAGCACCTCGACCAGCACGACGCCCAATTGCTCGCGCAGGTAGTCCGAGAGCTCGCGCTGCTCGGCCTCCGAGTCGAGCACGTCGACCTTGTTGAGGATGCCGAGCACCTTGCGACCGCTGGCCCGAAGCTCGCGCAGGATCCCGGCCTCGCTCGCGGTGCCGCCCTGCGTGGCTGAAAAGATCCACACGACCGCGTCGGCCTCCTCGATGAACTCGCGGGCGACCTTCTCGTGGTACTCGTCGAGCGCGTTTAGGCCTGGCGTGTCGACCACGGCGGCGTCGCCCATGCGCTCGCCGACGCGATCGATCTCGAGGTGGCGGATTCGATCTGCCTCTTGCCCGTCGAGGTTGCGCAGGTATCCGTCGAGCTCGCTGGCGGCGACGGTTGCGATGCTGCCGTCACGGTAGTGAACCCGCGCGCCGCGTCCGGTGCCACGACGAAACACGTTGATCGTGTTGGTGGTCGGCAGCACGCCCATCGGCGCCACGGCCTCACCGAGCAGCGCGTTGACGAACGTGCTCTTGCCGGCCGAGAACTCGCCCATGATCGCGATCGTGAGCGGCCGAGCGAGCCGCTCGCGGGCGGCGATCACCCGCCGCAAGGCCTCGCCGGTCGGACGCAGCGAGACCCCGAGCAGCTCGTCGGGGAGCTTGGCCAACAGCTCGGTCGCGGTGGTCAGGAGGTCTTCGAGCCGCTCGCCGCTGAGCGGTCGGGTCAGCTCGGCGAGCCGGCGGCGGGCGACGACCAGCTCCGGATCTTCGATCAACGCGGCGACCAAGCCCCGCTCGGCGGCGTCGATGTAGCCGGGCCCCTCGAGCAGGCTGCGCTCGGCGGCCGCGAGCTGACGCTGCGCTGCGACCAAGGCCTCGCGGCGGAGCGGATCACGAAGCGGGCTCAGCTCGTCGGGGCCGAGGATGTCGGCGAGCTCGGGGTGAGCTCGCAGGCGGAAGGGCGGCCCGGCGAAGCGCGACGCGACCTCGGGATCGAGCGGAGCGCCGCGCTCGTGCCCGCGACCCCCCTGCCGGTTCCACGCGTCGGCGCGCTGCAGCGCGGCCCGGATGCGGTGCAGGTGCAGCTCCTCGCCCACGTTGTCTCGCAGATCGCGACGCACGGCCGCGAGCACCCGCTGGACCGGCTCGGAGAAGTCGTCGGCGAGCAACGCCACGTGGGCGAGCTCCTGTGCGAGCGCAGCCCGAGCGTGCGCGGGTGCAAGCTCGAGCGCCCGGACCAGCGCCTGGATGACCGGGCCGTTCGGATGCCGCGGCAGCGTGCCGGTGGCTCGCCACGCTCGCAGCTCGGCGAGCGCCCACAGGCGCAAGCGCTCGGGATCCTGCGCGTTGGTCTGCAGGTACGAGAGCGACTCGGTCCGCGCTCGATCGATCGAGCCGGCCGCGATCGCGACGCGCACCCGCGCCGCGACGAAGAAGGGATCATCGGTCGGCAGCGCGTCCGCGAGCGCCAGGGCCTGCTCGCGCTCGCCTCGAACCGCGAGCACCCGCGCGAGCAGGGCCTGCTCGAGCAAGGTCCACTCGCGGACTGGCTCCGCCGCTCGGTCAGGGGAGGACGGCTCGGGCGTGGACGCGGCCGGAGCTTCGGTCGACTCGGGCGGTCCTGCTTGCTCCTTCGCGGCGGCCTCCCGCGCTGCCGCCTCCCGTGCGGCGGCCTCGGCCAAGCGCTGCTGCTGGG
>CBFGLP010000072.1:0-13323 GCA_965649595.1 uncultured Myxococcales bacterium
GGCGCCGAGATCTTCGCCGAGCGAGCGCGACGCAAGCTCTGTCGCGGCAAGGCCGACGCCGACCAGTGGCTCGAGGTCCATCGCACCGCGCACCGGCTGGGCCTGCGGAGCAACTGCACGATGCTCTACGGGACCGTCGAGACGATCGAGGAGCGGATCGATCACATGCTGCGGCTACGCGCCCTGCAGGCCGAGACCGGCGGGTTTCAGACCTTCATCCCGCTCGCCTTCCACCCCGACAACAACGACCTGCACAAGCTGCCCGCGCCGACCGGGATCGACAACCTGCGCACCTACGCGGTCGCGCGGCTGATGCTCGACAACATCCCGCACATCAAGGCGTACTGGATCATGATCGGTCTCAAGACCGCTCAGATCTCGTTGAGCTTCGGCGTCGACGATCTCGACGGCACCGTGCAGGAAGAAAAGATCTACCACATGGCCGGAGCCGAGACGCCGCAGGCGATGTCGCGCGCCGAGCTGGTCCGACTGATCCGCGAGGCGGGCCGCGTCGCGGTCGAGCGCGACACCCTCTACAACGTGCGCTGGATCGATGACGGCAGCCCGCTCGAGGGCATCCGAATCGACGCCAGCGTGCCTTTTTCCGCCATCGAGCACTCGCGCAGCGCCCCCGAGGGCCGCGTGTCGCTGCCGGTACTCTGAGCCGATCCCCTATCGCGGTCGAGCAGCGTCCAAGGAGCACGAGCATGGTCGAGTCCACGTCGAAGCAGACCCTCCGCGTCCAAGCGGTCTCGTTCCTCAACGGCCGCCCCCTCTACCACACGCTGCTCGATCGCCACTACGCGCCGCGCCACCCCGACGGCACGCCGATGTTCGAGGTCGTCGAGGCGCTGCCGGCCGACTGCGCCGAGGCGCTGGCGCGAGGCGAGTGCGACCTCGCGCTGGTGCCCGTCGCTGCCTACGTCGATCACCCCGAGTGGGAGGTCGTGCCTGGGATCGGGATCGGCTGCCGTGGTCCGGTCGAGACCGTGCTCGTGGTCGGCCAGCGGCCGATCGAGGAGCTCGACACGATCTACCTCGACGGTGCCTCGCGCAGCTCGGCGCTGCTCTTGCGCCTGCTCTTGCACGAGCGCGGGCGCAACCCCGAGCTGATCCGAGTCCAGCACGGCCGCGGCGAGCAGCTCGTGCGCGACAGCGCCGACGGCAAGGCCGGCGCGCTGATCATCGGCGACGCGGCGTTCGGGCTGACGGAGCGCTTCGAGCATCACTGGGATCTCGGCGCGCAATGGTTCGAGCGAACCGGCCTGCCGATGGTGTTCGCGTTCTGGGCCGCGCGCCCGGGCTTGCTGACGCCCGCCCACGTCGAGGCGCTGCAAAAGGCCCGCGACCGCAGCTTGGGCAAGTACGCCGAGGCGATCGCCAAGCAGTACCACGACGAGCTGCTGGCCAAGCCGGGCGTCGATCCCTCGCGGGTGCTGCCCGAAGCCCACTACGCCAACTACCTGCGCAAGACTATCCGCTACGGGCTCGAGACCCAGCAGCGCGAGGGCCTGGTCGAGTACCTCGCGCGCTGCCGCGAGGCTGGGCTGATCACGATCCCCGGCCTCGATCCCGAGGACCAGATCCACGTCAAGTTCGCCGGCGCGGCGCTGCCCGAGCAGCTCGTCGCGGCTCGCCGCGCTCGCACGACCCCGCTCGAGCTCGACAGCATCTTGGCGCGCGCAGAGGCAGGCGAGCGGCTCGATCTCGCCGAAGGCATCTTCTTGTACGAGAACGCCCCGCTGATGCGCTTGGGTGAAGCCGCCGATCGCCGTCGCCGGGCCCTGCACCCCGAACGCGTCGTCACCTACATCATCGATCGCAACGTCAACTACACCAACTACTGCGTCACGCGCTGCAAGTTCTGCAACTTCTACGTCCCGCCCGGAAGCGGCCGCGGCTACGTGCTCAGCAAGGACGAGCTGGCTCTCAAGTTCCGCGAGACCGAGGAGCTCGGCGGCATTCAGATCCTGCTGCAAGGCGGGCTCAACCCAGAGCTCGGGCTCGCCTACTACGAGGACCTGTTCCGCTGGACCAAGCAGAACTTCCGGCTCAAGCTGCACGCGCTCTCGCCGACCGAGATCATCCACATCAGCCAGATCGAGGACATGCCGGTCATCGAGGTCCTGCGCCGACTTCAGGCGGCAGGCATGGACTCGCTCCCGGGCGGCGGCGCCGAGCTGCTCGACGACGAGATTCGCAACCGCATCAGCCCGTTCAAGAACTCGACGCAGGAGTGGCTCGACGTGATGCGGGCCGCCCACCAGCTGGGCATGCGCAGCTCGGCGACGATGGTGTTCGGCTTTCAAGAGACCGCCGAGCACCTGCTCATGCACCTCGATCGCGTGCGCAGCTTGCAAGACGAGACCGGCGGGTTCACGGCCTTCATCTCCTGGCCCTTCCAGGCCGAAGGCACGCGGCTCAAGCTGCGCGACGACACCTCGGCGTTCCGCTACCTGCGGGTCCAGGCGCTCGCGCGGCTCTACCTCGACAACGTGCCCAACATCCAGGTCTCATGGCCGACGCTCGGGCCCGAGATCGGTGAGATCGCCCTGCGCTTCGGGGCCAACGACTTTGGCTCGGTGATGATCGAGGAGAACGTGGTCTCGAAGGCTGGCGCCCACTTCATGATGACTGCCGGCGAGATCGAGCGGCACATTCGCCTAGCGGGCTTCGAGCCGCGCCGCCGCAACATGCAGTACGAGCTGCTGCCGCTCTCGGCCTAGCAGGGTGCTAGTGCTGGACCCGCAGACGGACGCGCAGCGGTAGGTGGTCCGAGCGACCGAGCTCGAGCACCTCGCCCGAGATCGGCTCGATCCGCTCGTCGACCAGCACGTGATCGAGGCGCGCCCGCAGGCCGCCCCAGCGCCACGTGTGCCCGCGAACGCGCAGGCGCGCGAGCACGTCGACGAACCCGGCGTCGGCGAGCACCCGGAGCGCCTTGCCATCGTCGCCTTCGTTGAAGTCGCCCGCGATCAGGGTCGGCAGCGAGGGATCGAGCGCCGGCAGGTAGTGCTCGATCTCCGCGACGCGCACGGCCGGCGTCGAGCTGAGCGCGGCCAGCCAGCCCTGCTCGGCGGTCTTGACCGGCGGACGCAGGTGCACGTCCAGCAACTCGACCGGCCCCGCGGGCGTCTCGACGACCGCGCGAGCAGCTGGAAACCATGCGTCGGGGTTTGCAGGAGGATCGATCACCTCGAAGCGCACGATCGGCCAACGAGACAAGAGCGCGAGCCCGCCGGCGCCGCAGCAATGGTGAAACTCCATGTGCGGCCAAGCCTCGCTCAGCGCTGGTGCGTCGCGGATCGCCTGCTCCCACTCGAGCGTGGTCTCTTGCAGCAGCACGAGGTCGGCCTGCGAGTCGGCGATCGCTGCGAGCGTAGGTGGGTCTCCAGCGAGCCCGTAATTGACGTTGTAGTCGAGCAGGACCAGCTCGCCCGAAGCGGGCGAGCGGGGCTCGTCGTGCGAGCGCTGACTCCTGCCCTCCGCCCGCTCGGACGCGCAGCCTTGGGTCAACGAGCAGACGAGCGCGAGCCCGAGCAACACAGGACGCACCGACATGCCCTCCCAGCATGGATCGCCAGCGTGACGGCGGCCATGCGGCGATGCTCGAACGGAGAATCAGCCGGGCGCGGGCTCGGATGCGGGCGAGTGGACGTCGAGCCGATGCAGCTCCTTCTCGATCGCCTTGCGCAGCTCGGCCTCGCTCATGCCCAGCCGCTTCGCTGCGGTGGCGAGGCTGTAGTGGGTCTCGCCGATCCGGATCTTCGCGTCGTCACCGAGCCGGAGCTCGCCGTTGCGCTCGTACACCTTGCCCTCGATCCCGACGTAGACGTCGCGCTCGGTCAGGGCCGGGAACGCGTCGATGGCCTTCTCGAAGTCGGCCCGCTCCTTGGGGGTCATCGCGTCGAGATCGGCGTCCGCGAGGTTGACGACCGCACCCGCATCGATCGCGCTGCCCCGCGCCTCGTCCTGCCAGGTCGCGCGCGAAGCCTTGATCGCCTTGGCGACCGGCGCTTGCTTGGCGACGTCGCTGCGCAGGTGCGGGTTGCGGATCTGGTAGCGCGGCGGCTCATTGGGCGCGTGGGGGATCGCCACCCAGTCGGGGTCGACCCGCGGTGAGCCATCTTCGGCGACCATGTCGGCCGAGCCGTACCATTCTGGCAGCGCAGTGATCCGATGCCACACCCACGCGAGGCCGGCTGCGAGAACGAGCAAGAGGGCGAGCAGGGCGATGCCGATCTTCTTGGCCACTTCGACGAAGTGTAGCGCGGCATCTCGACTGCCCCACCCCACGCGGGCCGAGTTCGTGCTCCAATGCCGCAGCGTCCCCATCCGCGTCGACGATGCCACTGCTCAAGTCCAGCCCGACGATCCGGCTGCTGCTCACGCGGGAGCTAGTCGCGGGCACACCTCAGGAGATCATCGTCGAGCTTCGCTGTCGACGAGCGGTGCCGATCGAACGGGTGATCGTGACGCTGCTCGGGGATCTGGTCTGGACCTACGCGGGCGGCCACTACCGCGGCTTTCATGGCACGCGCTTCCTCGAGCAGTCGCAGGTCCTGCTCGCCGAGCCGCGCGAGTTCGACGTGGGCACGCATCGGCTGTCCGCGATCGTGCAGTTGCCCCGCCGCACGCCAGGCTCGTGGGAGGGGCCCCACCTGCGCGTCGAGTACCGCATCCGCATCGACGTAGGGATCCCCTGGTGGCCGGATCCACGGCGCGAGTTCGCGGTCCCGGTCCTGGCCGCCGACGCAGAGATCAACGAGGACGCGCCGCGCGTCTGGGCTAGCCGCCCCAACGGACCCGCTCCACGCCAGCCTTACCTCGAGGTCTCGCTCGGGACCACCACCGTGCATCCGGGCGGCGAGCTGCGCGGCAGCGCGGCGCTCGGTAACGTCGAGGAGCATCGCTATCGAAAGCTGCAGATCTCGCTGATCGCTCGTGAGCAGCTGCCCAAGCCACCGCTCGGTCCGGCGCCCTTCGTCGAGCATCGGATCGGTCGCTGGGCGATCGAGCTGGACGAGCTCGCCGAGCTCGCGCCGATCCCCTTCCTCTTGCGAATGCCCTCGAGCTTGGTGCCCGGCTTCTCGCTCTTGGACTGTCGGCTCCGCTGGGTCCTCGGGGTCAGCGCCGACGTGGCCTGGGCCGCGGATCCCGAGCTGCGCATCCCGATCGACGTGCAGCCAGGCTCGCCCTTGCCCGCGAGCGGCCAGCTCCACGCGGCCCCGCTCGCGGTCGGATCGGAGCGCATGCGGCTGCTGTGGACCGCGGTCGCACAAGCGAGCGGGCTCTCGTTCCTCGATGGACGGCTGCGTGGCCGTATCGACGCGATCGATCTCGAGGTTCGGCGCAGCCCCGGTCTGCGTGGCGGCAGCCGCTTGCTCGGTGAGCTCCGGTTCCCCGCGCTCGGGGTCGCACTGCAGCGGGGCAGCGAGCGTCGAGGCCCGCTCCTGCGCGCCCGCGATGCTCCGCAGACCCAGGTGATCGAGCGACAGCTCGGCGGCTTGCTCCGCGAGCATCCACCCCACGAGGTCCACGATGATCGGCTGATCTTCGAGCGTGATGGCGCCGGGCTCGATCAAGCCGAGCTGCAAGGCTTCGTCGATCTCCTGCGCCAAGTCGCCGAGGCGCTCGAGCAACTACCCGCACAGCTGCCCGCTCCGCTCGTCATGCAGGCGCACGCCGAGCTCTGGGCTCGCGCAGCCGCAGGGCTGGGCGGCTCGCTGCGTCGAGCCGACCTGCGAGTCGAGCTCGAGCGCGAGCAAGCGCGGATCCTGATCGGCTGCGAGTTCGACGACTCGGGCGAGCTTCGAGCGACGCGGCTCGAGCTCGATCCCGGCCTGACGATCCCCTCTCGTCTCCTGCTCGACTGGACGAGCGACGAGCCCTTGCCCGAGCACCCCTGGCCGCTCGCCGAGCTGACTCGGCTGCCGCGCTGGGCCGCCGACCTGCGCGCCGCCCGAGTCGCCCTCCACGTCGGCCACCGTAGCGTTCGGGTCGTGCTGCCCGCGCCGCTGCCCGATCCCCGGCTCGAGCGCGATCGTGTCGAGTTGCTGCTGGCCATCGCCCGCGAGCTGCACGGCGAGCAAGGCCCCTATCGCTGAGCGGGCTTCGTCGGTCGCCCGTGGCTGAAGGGCTGAAAGGCCGAAGCGCCGTAGCCACCGGCAAGCCGAATGGCCAGCGCTCTTTGGGTCTGGGTAAACAATTTTTTTCGACCACGAGGAACCGAAGCGGCCTCGTCATGTCTTGGCGGGCGTAGACGCTGATGGCCGCGAGGCCTCGACCGCCCCCGAGCAACGCTCCGGGCAGTCGTAGCCGGTCCTCCAGGGACTTGCCATCCGGTCTGCTTCGCTCGGCGCGTGCCGACTTCGAGGTGATTCCAATGGCCAGCAAGACGCTCAGCTTCCGTATCTTTCTCCACGATCAGCTCGTCGACACCCGGGCCTTCACGCAGGACGTGATCAAGGTCGGGCGTCTGGCCAGCAGCCACCTGCGCCTCGATCACGAAGCCATCGGGCGCATGCACGCGGTCATCGAGGTCGGGCCGCAGGGCATCCGTTTGATCGATCTCGGCAGCACCGGTGGCTCGTCGGTCAACGGCCAGGCGATCGAGCGCAGCCGCGAGCTGAGCTCCGGTGATAGGCTCGAGTTTGGGCCCTACCGGATCGAGCTGGCGATCGCCGACGCTCAGCCCAGCATCGCCACCGAGCTCGAGCGCGCCTCCGTGCGTGCGAGCGCGCCGATGTCGAGCTTGCCGAGCGTGTCGAGCTCGGTCGCCCCGATCAACGCCGACCTCGGGCAGGTCGAAGATCGCAGCGAGCAAGTCGCCGAGGTGGTCGCCACCTACGGCCGCTCGGTCCTCGACGTCGCGCACGTCGGCCAGACCAAGTCGAGCAAGCGAAGCGCCCTGCCCTTGCTCGGGCTCGGCGGCGTGTTGATGCTCGGCGGTCTGGGCTTGTTCGGGTACGAGGTCGCGCAGCCGTGGACCGAGTACTCGCGGGAGGCCGTCGAGGCGCAGCAGGCTCGACGCGAGGTCCCGCCCGCCCCTGGCTTGGGCACCGGCGGTCTCGGCCTCGCGCTCGCGCTGCTCGGCTTGGTCCCCTTCGTCGCCGGTGCGCTGCGCCTGCGCGACGAGTCGCTCGACGCGTACATGATCGGCGAAGGTCCCGAGGCTCGCTTCAAGCTGGCGGGCAACGGCCTGCCGAGCGCCGACGCGACGCCGCTGGTCGAGCGGACCCAAGGGGGCTACGCGCTCGCGTTCACCCCGGCGATGCAGGGCAAGGTCGAGCTCGGTGGGCAGCAGGTCTCGCTCGCCGATCTGATCGCCAGCGGCCGCGCGCAGGCCGACGCGGGCATGTACCGCTACAACCTGCCGGCTGGCGCCAAGGCTCGCGTCCAGCACGGTGAGATCGGCTTCTCGGTCTCGCTGGTCCACCGCGGCGCGGTGGTGGCTGGGCGCAGCGAGGTCGATTGGCCCTTCTGGGCTCACTTCGGCGGGGTCTCGGCGATCGCAGGCGCCTTCTACCTGCTGATGCGCTCGATGCCCGACGACGCGCTGGCCGTCCAGCTCGCCGACGATGCCTCGGCCGAGCGCTTCGCCTCGTACTTCCATCAGGCGGACGAGGTCGAGCCGGTCGAGCCCGACGAGGCCGAGGTGATCGACAGCTCGGAGGCCTCCGAGGGCGGCACGCCGGGCAAGCGAGCCGGCGGCCCCGAAGGCCAGATGGGCAAGCCCACGGCGAAGAGCACCCATGGCGCCTACCAAATGAAGGGCATGCCCGGCGCGTCCCCACAGATCTCGCGCAACTTCGACCCCGAGATGCAAGCCCGGCAGGCCGGCATCCTCGGCATCCTCGCCCAGCAAAACGGCCACTTCCTCGCCTCCGCCGACGGTGGTGCGTTCGCGGTCGGCACGGATGATCAGGACATCTGGGGCAACCTCGTCGGCACCGAAGCCGCCGAGGCCTACGGGACCGCTGGGCTGGGGCTGATCGGCAGTGGCCGCGGCGGCGGTGGCAATGCGAACGGCTTGATCGGCATGAGCAACACCGGCTTGCTCGGGCACGGGCCCGGCAGCGGCAATGGCCTCGCCTACGGACCCAAGACCGGCGACGGTGGCCTGACCGGGTTCGGCAAGCACGAGAAGAAGACCCCCGTCGCGCACGTGGGTCAGGGCACGGTCAAGGGCGGCATCGACAAGGACACCGTCCGCCGAATCGTCCGCGCGCACATCAACGAGGTCCGCTCCTGCTACAACGCCGGGCTGACCCGCAACCCGAACCTCGAAGGCCGCGTGATCGTGCAGTTCTCGATCATCGGCACTGGCAAGGTCAGCACCTCGGTCGTGCAAGAGAACACGACCAAGGACGAGAGCGTGGGTAACTGCGTCGCCAAGGCGGTCAAGCGCTGGCAGTTCCCCAAGGTCGCCAACGGCGGCACGGCGCTGGTCAGCTACCCCTTCCGGCTGACCAAGGGCTGAGCTCGAGGTCGCTCCAAGCGACCCTTCGCGGGGGTCGAGGCGAACGCCTCGACCCCCTTTTGCTGGCTGCGTCGCTGACCGATACTCGGACCGTGGAAGCCGCGATGCCCCGCAACCCCTCGCTCGAGGCGGCCGCGTTCGCCAATCCCGATGACCACGACGCCTGGCGCGTGTATGCGGACTGGCTGCAGGCGCAGGGCGATCCTCGGGGCGAGCTGATCAGCCTCGCGCTGATCGAGCCGACCGCGTTCCTGAGCGAGCGCAAGATCTTGAACAAGCGCTTGAAGGCGAGCGAGCAGGAGCTGACCGAGAGCTGGAAGGCGTGGATGAAAGCACGCGGCATCAAGTGGGCAGACGTCCAGCTTCGCCGCGGGCTGCTCGAGCAAGTCGCGGCGCCGCTCGGTGCCTTGCGTCCGCACCTCGACGAGCTGTTCGAGATGGCTCCCCTGCGCCAGCTGGTGCTCCGCGACGCCGAGACCCCAACGCTGCTCGACGTGCTCGGCAGCAACCCACGCTGGCTCGCCCAGCTCGAGTACCTCAAGATCGAGGCGCAGGGCGGGCTCGATCCGACCTGCATTCGAGCGCTGGCCGAGAACCCGCTGCCCGAGCTGGACGGGCTCAACCTGACCAGCCAATCGATCGGGAGCGAGGGCTGTGCCGCGCTGACCGAGCTACAGACGATCCAGCTGCGCCGGCTGGTGCTGACCGCCAACGAGATCGATGACGAGGCGCTCGGGCAGCTGCTCGAGTCGCCGACCCGCTCGCAGTGGCGCAAGCTCTACCTGTCCGGCAACCCGATCGAGGATCCCGCGGCGGTGCTCGCCGCGGCGACCGGGCTCGAGGCCCTCGAGGAGCTCTACCTCAGCGCGATCGAAGGCGGCATCACGGGCATGCAGGTGCTCGGCAACAAAGACGTGCTGCCTGGCCTGCGCGTGCTCGAAGCGACGCCCGGCTGGTACGCCGACGCGGCCACGCGCAAGGCCTTGAGCGAGCGCTTCGGCGCCGGTTTCCGGACCCGCTGATCGAGTGAGTCCGAGCTAAGCGCCGGCGAGCACCTGCTCGACTTCCTCGACCCACGCCGCGCCGACCTTGGGCTGGACCATCGCGGCATAGGCCGCGAACCCGCGCAGGTAGTCAGCGAAGTCATCACGCCCTCGCGCCTGCGCAGTCACGCCCTGCGTGCGGCAGTTGTACAAGATGGCCCGAAAGCGCCGACGAAGGTCGCGCGGTAAGGCGAGGTGCTCGTTGACGACGATGCCCGTGACGAGCTGCCGTCGGTTGGGGCGGATGATCTGCCGCTTGCCCGGGTGCTCGCGAAAGCCCTCTTGCTGGATGATCTGGTCGATCCACCAGAACACCCGCCCGACCTCCAGCGACGCGGCCTGCTCTGGATCGTGGAACGAGAAGCTCAAGTCGTCGGCGTAGCGGGTGTAGCGAGCACCGATCCGCTCGGCCAAACCACGCAGGCGAGCGTCGAGCCGGCGACAGACCAAGTTGGCGATCGCCGGCGAGGTCGGTGCCCCCTGCGGGAGCAGGCCCGGCCAGATCACCTGACGCGCGCCAGCATCCCGAGCCTCCTCGTCGTTGACGACGGGCCGACGCGTGCACAAGGCCGCGAGCGCGCGTGCGACTGGTACGTCGTAGCCGAGCTGCTGGAAGAGCCCACGCACGCGGCCGAAGTGGATGGTCGGGAAGAAGTCCTGGATGTCGGTCTTGAGCAGCAGCACCGCGCCGACGTGAGGCTCGGCGTTGCTGACCGTCGAGCGTCCGGCCACGAACCCGTGCGCGGCGTCGTGGGCCGGCACCTTGCTGAGGATCTGCTCGTGGATCTGGCGCTGGATCTTGCGAAGCGGCGCCCGTGGGGCCGAGATGACCCGCGTGCCACCCTTCGCCTTGGGGATCTCGAAGTCGACGTAGGGCGCACCCGTGCGGCTGCCCGGACGCATGAAGCGACGCAGGCTCTCGCGGCTGTCGTGGCCGAGCCAGCGAGCGAGCGCGGCGACGTCGTCGATCGCCGGCAGACCGGCCCGCACGTGCGCGGGCGCGAGCTGGGGGTTCGCACCGGCGGTGCCGAACAACCACCCGCTCGGGTTCCATCCGCCGCGACCGACTCGCGAATCGTCCTCGTCGTGCTCGAAGCGAGTGTCTCGCAGCGCGACGTCGTCGAGCCCGAGCGAGACCATCGCGCGACGAGCCTTTGCGCGGACCGTCAGGTTGGCGTCCTTGACCAGGTGACGCAGGATCTTGGCCGCTCGCGCCCGCGAGAAGCACTGCCGCACCGCCGCGATCGCTTCGACGCGCTCGCGCGGATCGATGCCGGCCAGACGCTCCTCGATCCAGGGCTCGAGCGCTCGTGCGACGTAGTGACGGGCGACCTCGTACTCGGCGAGATCGTCGTGGTCATGGAGCAGATCGATGATCGCTGCGAAGTTGGTCTTGGGGTCGGCCACCAGCGGCCGCAGCTCGAGGAGCAGGTTGGCGAGCAGCATCGGACGCGAGTTCGGCTGGGAAGAGTGAGACGCCGGACGCTCGCTCTACTTGCTCGGCACCAGGTTACGCGAGGACGAAGAAGCCGCGAAGCGGTCCTCGCGTCACCCGTTGTTCAGTGGAGGTCGGTCACGGCCGCGACGTGACATCGCGGACGATGGGCTAGCTCGGGCGTCCGGGTATTTCGAGTGTCGCACGAGCGGCAGAGCTTTGGGAAGCGTGATCACTCGGACCCGCGTGCCTCGCTGGCCGCGTCGTCGGGCTCGGTGGCCCGATCGAAGAGCTCGAGCAAGGCCTCGCGCAGCGGCGCCGAGCCGCCGCGTCGCATCAAGCGATCGAAGCGCTTGTTGTCGGCGTGGACCTCTCGACCATGCGCCCGCAAGGCCTCGATGTGATCGCGGTCGAGCGCTGGCGAGTCGAGCACGCCGAGGTTCTCGACCAGCTCACGATGGCGCCGCGGCGCGCTGATGCATGCGGCGAGGCCCGGCTGCGCCAGCGAGTAGCGGTAGCAATCGAGCGCCTCGGGCCCACGCTCGAACACCGAGCTCTCGCGCAACATCCGGCCGTAGCACAGCGCCGAGAAGCCGAGCACACCGACCCCGGCGGCCGCGGCCATCGGCAGCAGCTCGTCCTCGGCCCCCGGGTGCGCGGCGCTGTGCCGGGTCATGATCACCGGCCAGTCACCAGTCGCGATGGCCTCGCATGCGAGCGCGCGGTCGTGGGTCGAGAAGCCGTAGCTGCGGATCCACCCGCGGGCCTGGAACTCGCGCAGGGCTGCGAGAGCTTCGGCGCCCAGTCGCGCGGGTGAACGAACCCAAAAGAGCAAGAAGAGATCGATCGTGTCGCGTCGCAGCCGATGCCTGGCGAGCTCGAGGTCGGCCTCGAGGCCCTGGTGGTCGGCGTGGAAGCTGCCCGCGATCACCTGGACGCTCGCGCGCGAGCGCTGACGCAGGAAGCTGGTCAGGTTGGTGTAGCGCGGCTCCCAAAAGCAGGTGTCGACGCCACGCTCGACCGCGTGGGCGAGCGAGCCGGGCATCAGACCGTAGGCGCCGGAGATCACCAGCGGCGCGAGCTCGATGCCGCTGTCGCCGAGGCGGCGACGCTCGACCGCGGGGGGCGGAGCCGGGGCACGACGCTCGAGCACGGCTGCAGCGCGCGGGCGCGGCTCCGGAGCCGCAGCACCGAACGCGACCGCGATCGCGTCGAGGTGCTCGCGGACACGCTCGTCGAGCTCGCCTGCGCGGGCCGACTCGAGCAGCGCGGGCGCGTGCGAGGGATCGACTCCGCCCACCGGCGCGAGCAGCCGGTGGGTCCACGCCGCGAGCCGAAGCTCGGTGTCGGTCGTGCGCTCGAGCAGCGCGTCGAGTCGCACGCCCAGCTCGGGGATCGCCGCGAGCCGATCGGCCGCCGCGGCCCGAACCATCGCCTCCCGCTCGCGGGTCGCCAGCAGCAAGCAGGTCAGCTCCTGCTCGCTCGCCTCGGACGGTTCAATCAACCCGAGCAAGGTCGCTCGCACCCACGCGTCGGCGCTCCCCTGCCCCGCCCTCGCCAAGCCGTGGCGTCGATCGACGTCGAGCGTGCGGCGGCGACGGACCAAGAGCCGCGCGCACCGCCGACGCACGCCGGGATCCGGATCCCCGATCAACCCTGGGTCGGCGTTCGAGAGGTCGATCAACGCCTGGCGAACCAACGGGTCATCGTCGCATGAACAGCGCTCCCGCTCGTCGTCGGTCAGCTCGCCGGCGAGCAGCAGCCCCATGATCGCCGACGCACGCACCCGCCCGTCCGGGTCATGCAGCCAGCTGCGGAAGCGCGCTGGCTCGCCCGCTCGAGCCAACGCGATGCGCTGCAGCGCGCGGGCCCGCCATGCGGGCGAGATCGTGGCCAAGCGCTCGTCGGTGAGCGCCTCGAACGACGCCCCTCGCAGCAACCCCGCCGCGGCAGCGTCGCGGACATCGAGCTCGTCATCCTGCAAGAGCTGACGCAGGACCTCGGCGAAGGCCGACACCTGCCGATCACCCCGCCCGAGGAGCACACCACAGGTCTCGGCGATCGCCACCCGAACCCGCCGCTGCGCGTGCGAGCGGTGCTCGAGCAAGCGTCCGTGCAGCGCCTCCGATGGGTGCACGGCGACCCAGCGCGCGGCCCAGACCAGCGCGCCCGGGCGACCCGAGTCGAGCGCCTGCTCGGCTAGACGCCGAGCTCGAGCGCCCAGCCGCTCCAGCAGCTTGGCCGCCGCCGCGGGAGCATGAGGCACGCGGGGATCCTCGAGCCACGCCAAGCCTGGCAGCAGCGCGTCCGGATCGCGCAGCTTGGCCAGCCGCTGCATCGCCTCGCGTCGCAGCGGCTCGTGC
>CBFGLP010000073.1:0-2200 GCA_965649595.1 uncultured Myxococcales bacterium
GCGCTGCATCGTGAAGGCGCGTTTCGATGCGTCGACCTACCAGCCCAGGGCCTGTCCAGCGCTGCGACGGCGGTGTTGTGGCAAGCGACCGTGCTGAGTCCGGGCGGCCTTCGGCCGTCCTCCTCGACCTCCGTGCACTCCGGTTGACCGAGGCCGAGGAACGAGTGAGCGCGGTGCTGCGCATCCTCGATCCGACCATCGAACTGATCCACATCGACCGGACCGAGCAAGGCACCCAAGCGGCGCTCTTCGACGAAGCCGAGCTGCAGAGCACCACGCGCCAATCGATCGAGATCCGCTAGCCCTACGCCGCTGCTAGAGCACCGATCGGTGCTCTAGGGCGAGCACTCTTCTTCTTTGGCCGCCAGCTCCGGACCGCAGCCGGCCTCGATCAGCGCCGGGTCTTCCAGCGCTGCGCAGTCGAGCTTGGAGATGCAGATGTAGAGCTCGTGGTATGCATCGCCACAGTTACCATAGTAGGCCTCATAGAGCTGCTCGTACGTAGCGTCGCACTCGGCCTCCGCGAGCGCGCCCGCAGGCTCGTTGACACATTCGGCGACGAGCATTCCGTAGAGATCGCAGCCGCGATAGACACCGTCGTTGTAATAGCACTCCTGAATCTGGGTCTCGAATGGCTCCTGGCAGGCGACGAATGGGTCCACTCCACAATCCAGCATACCAATGCAAATTCGCGTACCTTCCCACGCGGCCAGACATGCCGGCGAGCCGTACGTTTGATAAAAGGCGTGGTACTCGTGGCAGAATTCCAGCACATACTGTTCTTCGGCCTGGCTGTAACAGCCGCCGTAGACCTCGGCATAGGCGATGCAGATGTCGTCGTCGCTGCCTTCGGTCGTGCTCGAATCTCCGGTGTCCGTGCTCGAATCTCCGGTGTCCGTGTTGCCCGTGCTCGAATCGCCCGACTCCGAGCCCGTATCCCCCGACTCACCCGCTTCGTCGTCCTGGCTGGGCACGTTCCGGCACCCGATCGCCAGCGGAGCCACGCCCAGCAGGAACATCCAATTCGAATTGCGAGTACTCATGCTCAGATCTCCGGAAGTCCTTCGATGTCCATTGGTTTGAGCGGCCTGCCGGCCTTGGCCTGCATGCGCATTTGCGAGATGGCGACCTCGTGCTGCAGCCGCGCGAGCTCGGGCAGCAGAGATTTGTTGGTGCGGTTGAGCGTGTGCAAGAGTGAATCGGCGATCGGCTTGCGCTCGGCGATCGCAGCGTAGAGATCGTCGAACACCCGAGCCAGCTCGGGCGCGACGCTGTCGCTGTCCGGACGCAGCTGGCTGCGATTCTGGGTCCGGTTCTCGGGCTTGACGGCCGCGATCGCGGCCTCGACATCTCCGACACCGACGATCCGCAGCACGCGACCGATCGCGCCTTCGGGGTCGGCGAGGACCGAGTCGTAGGTCTGCAGCAGCGCCGGGTAGCCGCGCAGCGAGATGTCGCGCACCAACGCGAAGTTCTCCATCCACCACTCGAGCGCCGGCGGAAACTCGAAGGGCTCCGGGATGTCGGCGCCCTTGGCCCGCTGGGCCTCGCGGTCGGCCCTCTCGATCGCATACAGGCGCCTGATCGAGGCCTCGTACTCGCGCCACTCTCTGACGTTGGCGACCACGTATTCGATATACGCTCGCTCCGTTCGAATCACGCCGGGGATGAACACCTTGACCGCGTAGCCGAGCACGTGCTCGGGCAGGAAGTACTTGCCGGTCTTCGGGTGTGGGTTGGTTCGAAAGTAGATGCCTTGGCGCAGCAGGCTCTCGTAGAAGCCGTCTGGATTGGCGGCGCGCAGCGGACTGCTTGCCCAGTTGCGCGGGAACGCCTGGCCCAAGATGGGGATGCCGGCCGCCTTCATGACCTGCATCCACATCGAGGTGCCGCTCCGCTTGGTGCCGGAGATCAGGAGCATTCCAGCGCCAGGATAGCGCTTGCTCGGGACAGCCGCCTAGCTCAGATCGCCGCGCAGCGCCTTGAGGAACACCTGCTCGCACTGCTCGGCGTTGGCCGGGATCGGGTTCCCGCCCATCGAGGGGTCCTCGACCGCCAGCGGGGCGAGCTGCTTGGCCATCGCCTCGTCGAACGCCTCGACCGCCTCGAGCGTGTGCGGAAGCCCGAGGTTGCTGCGCAGCTCGAGCATCCAGCCGAGCACCGAGTCGAACCCGTCGCCGGCCTTGGGCAGGTCCAAGAA
>CBFGLP010000074.1:0-1742 GCA_965649595.1 uncultured Myxococcales bacterium
CCGCCATTCACTCTGCGGGCAACATCGCGCGGGTCGAGGCGTTCATCTGCCGCTCGGCCCACGCGGGAAATACCGCGGCGAGCCGCAAGAACATACGGAAAACCGGGCTCGCGGCCATGCTGCGAGGGGCTCGCTCGGTCGCACGGACCAGCTGCTTTGCCGTGTAATCGACCGGGAGCGCATAGACACCATCGAAGCGGGTCGCCTCCATCGCGTGCTCGGTGGCGGTGTGGCTGGGCATGAACACGACGACGCGCACTCCATGACGCTCGACCTCGCCCCGAAGCGCATGTGACCAGGCGTTCAGAGCAGCCTTGGTCCCGCAATAGTTGGCGACGGTCGCCGCCGGGATCGCGCCGAGCAGCGACGAGACGCTGACGATCGTGCCGCTGCGTCGGCGAGCCATGGCGGGCAGCAGCGCCCGCGTGACTCGCTGGGCGCCGAAGTAGTTGACGTCCATCTCGTGGCGCGCCCACGCGGGGTCTTGCTCGAGGAACACGCGCTGCTGAAACACGCCCGCGTTGTTGATCAGCACGTCGAGCGGACCCTCGGCGAGGATCTCCTCCGCCGCTCGCTCCACGGACGCGTCGGAGGTCACGTCGAGCTCGACCACCTGCGCGACCGAGCCGGCCGCTTCGACCTCGCGTGCAGCCTCGTGCAGACGATCGAGGTCACGCGCGGCGAGGACCAGCCGATGGCCACGGCGGGCGAGCTCGAGGGCGGTGGCGCGGCCAATGCCGCGGGAGGCTCCGGTAATCAGGATGCGCTTGGACGAGTCGGTGCTCATGGTGAGCGATCGCTAGCAGCCCGGGCTCACCGAGCGCTTCTCCTCGCTTGCCGAGTGGTTCTCCTCGCTTGCGCTCGCGCTCGGGTCGGGTCGGCTCGGTCAACCCGAGCGCGGACGGACCTTGATCCACATCGCGAAGTCGACCCTTCCGTCGATCGGGCCGTCGTTGACGTAGTGGTCGATCGGCGTGAAGTCGTCGACCTCGACGCTGCTCTGGGGCAGCCACAAAGAGTAGATCGCCCGGGCCATCCGCTCGACGCCCTCGATCTCACCGACATAGTGGAACACCGCATAGCGCCGAGCCGGGACGTGACCACGAAAGAGCGGCGCGGGCGGGACGAAGCCGGCCGGGCACGGCACGCAGGCGTGGTAGCGACACAGCTCGGGCGAGGTGAGCTTGGGGCTGTCGTGGGCGATGCCCCAGGCATCGATCTCGCGTTCCGCCAAGCGATGTCGGTGACGCTGCGGGCGGGCTCGTAGGCGAGCCGCAAGGCGGCGACCTCGACCCGACGGCGAGTGATGTAGCGGCCGATCGGCTCGCCGACGATCGCCGTGAAGATCCGGTGAAAGTGGAACTCGCTCAGGTGCGCGAGCTTGGCTACCTCGGCGAGGGTGAGCTAGCGATCGAGGTGCTGGGCGATGTACTGGAGCGCCCGCTCGACTTTCGGGCGGTATCCGTGGGGGTCGTGCATGCGCGTGGGGGAGGATAGCCTACTGGGGGTGTGGGGAGCACTCGCACAGGGAGGGCATGATATTCGGGGTTGGACCAGGCATATATTCTGGTTCTGTTCATATGACGATTATGAATCAGTGGCAATGCACACCATTTCGACCAATTGGCATCGATCAATAATGCTTATATGCTGGCTCGCACCCGACGTAACAGCCCTAAATCTGTCCACTCACATCAGCCCATCGGACAATTCGGCTCCCTCCGCTTGCCTTCGTCCACCCA
>CBFGLP010000075.1:0-1670 GCA_965649595.1 uncultured Myxococcales bacterium
GCGTCTCGCCCTCGAGCAGCTCCATCACGTAGTACCAGTGACCGTCGGCCGACAGCCCGAAGTCGTAGACCCGCACGGTGTTGGGGTGGCGCAGCTTGATCGTCGCGGCGACCTCCTGCTCGAAGCGAGCGACTCGGCCCGAGTCGTGGGTCGAGAAGGACAGGATCTTGATCGCAACCTCCTGGCGCAGGCCCTGGTGCCACGCCGCCCAGACCTCGCCCATGCCGCCTTGGCCGATCCGACGCAGCAGCTCGTAGCGACCGACATGGCGAGCCTGGATCAGCGTACGACGAAGCAACCAGCCCGCGTGGCTCCCGAGCGTCACCAGCAGGATCGTCACCGCCGTGATCCCGAGGTGCATGATCACCACGGCGAGCCGACGGCCATCGACCGCGAGGCCGAGCGTGGGATCCAGCGCCGAGCCGAGCAGCACGACCAGCCAGAACACCAGCGCGGGCACGATCGTGAGCACGAGCCCGCGCCGCCAGGGATCCGCGAGCCCGATCGCCCGAGCGACCAACACCGGGACCAGGCCGGCGAGCACCGGGCTCTCGACGCCGCCGCTGCGCACAGCCATGAACGCGATCACGCTGGCGACCGAGCTGGTCCCGAGCACGTCGAACAGCATCAGCCTGCCCAGGCTCGGCTCCGGCCGAGCTCGCAGCATCACCAGCATCGCGGCCAGCGGAACCGCCCCGAGCAGCCGAGCCACCACGAACGCGAGCGCCTGGCCCGAGTCGCGCATGAGGTTGAACGCGACGTCGATCGGCAAGAACGCCAGGTACGCGAGCCCGCCCCAGAGCAGCATCATCCGCAGCCGGGCCTCGCGACTGCGCAGCTCGTCGCGCTGATGGGCCGACTGCCAGTCGCCGGTCCCCTCGAGCACGCGATGCCGTCGCAAGCCCGAGCGCGAGGCCGCCTGCGGGTCGTCGTTGGGGGTGTCCATGACTCGGCAGCTCGATGGTACGCAATCCAACCTCGCGCTGTCCTCAGCTCTCGGTGAGCGTTGTCGACCCTGCTTGGCCAACTCGTCACTGCTCGTGTTTGCGCCGCGCCGCGAGCCCGACCGCCCGCGCGGGCACCTGCGATGCGTCCGCCAACGAAGCTCCGATCTCCCGCGACCGCAGGCCAGCGCCGCTCTACACTGGCGCGACCGTGGACGCCCGGCCGGACTGCGAGGGTGAGGTCACCCGCATCGACCACACCCACGGGGAGGCGGGGGACGACCCCGACGTCGCGCCGGTCGAGCCGGTCGCGGCCCCGACCGGATGGTTGGAGCGCGGCGACACGATCGGCCGCTACGTCGTGCTCGAGTGCCTCGGCATCGGCGGGATGGGGATCGTCTATGCGGCCTGGGACCCCAAGCTCGATCGCAAGCTCGCGATCAAGCTGGTCCGCACGCGCGGCCGCGTGGGTGAGACCCGCGGGCGAACCCGGCTGCTGCGCGAGGCTCAGGCGCTCGCCCGGCTCCGGCACCCCAACGTGATCAGCGTCCACGACGTGGGCACCCATCGCGGCCGCGTGTTCGTCGCGATGGAGCACATCGAGGGCACGACCGTGCAGCGCTGGTTGGGCGAGCGCCAGCGCAGCTTCGCCGAGGTGCTCGACGTGTTCCTGCAGGCCGGGCGCGGGCTCGCGGCGGCCCACCGAGCCGGGCTGATCCACCGCGA
>CBFGLP010000076.1:0-5751 GCA_965649595.1 uncultured Myxococcales bacterium
CGAGCGCCTCGAACTTGTTGGGCGCGGTGCGAAAGGGCAGGCTGGTCAGCGCGGCGATCTGCGCGGCGCTCTCGACCGCGTAATCGGGGTGGGTGTTGAGCCCGGTCCCGACCGCGGTCCCGCCGAGCGCCAGCTCGTAGACGTGATCGAGGTTGGCCTCGACGTGCTTGCGGCAGTGATCGAGCTGCGCGACCCAGCCGCTGATCTCCTGGCCGAGCGTGATCGGGGTCGCGTCCTGCAGGTGGGTGCGGCCGATCTTGACGATGTCGGCGAACGCCTTGGCCTTGCCGTCGAGGGTCGTACGCAGGCGCTCGATCGCGGGCAGCAGCGCGTGCACGACCTGCTCGGCGGCGGCGATGTGCATGGCGGTCGGGAACGTGTCGTTCGACGACTGCCCGCGGTTGACGTGGTCGTTCGGGTGGATCGGCGCCTTGCTGCCGATCGTCCCGCCGGCCAGCTCGATCGCCCGATTGGCGACGACCTCGTTGACGTTCATGTTGGTCTGGGTGCCGCTGCCGGTCTGCCAGACGAAGAGCGGGAAGTGGTCGTCGAGTTTGCCCTCGATCACCTCGTCGGCGGCCCGGACGATCAGCGCGACCTTGTCGGCGGGCAGCTGGCCGAGCTTTTGGTTGGCCAGCGCGGCGGCCTTCTTGAGGATCCCGAGCGCGCGGATCATCGGGCGGGGGAAGTGGTCCGTCCCGATGCTGAAGTGGTGCAGAGATCGCTGCGTCTGCGCGCCCCAGTACCTGTCGGCGGGCACGGCAATCTCACCCATGCTGTCGGTCTCGATCCGCGTCGGCTGGCTCTCGCTATTCTCGCTATTCATGGCGCGCGGAAGCTATCACGCTCGCGCCCTGGTGTCGGGACCTGGTCGAGTCGCGCGACCGTGGACCACGGGAAGGAGTATCCTCTCGCGCCGTGCCGAAGTCGCGGGCCAGCTCACGCATCTTCCCAGCGATCGCTCGGCTGTTCGCGCGCGTCGACGTGCGCCTGGTCCTCTCGGCTGCGATCATCGTCAGCCTGCTGCCCTTCGAGTGGGTCGAGCGGCTCGACGGCGTGTTCTTGGCCCTGTTCGGGCTCGAGTTCCTGCTGCGCGCAGCGCTGCTATTTCGCAGCGAGGAGGGGGGCTCGCAGCCAGGTGGCATCAGCCCGAGCGAGGCCGAGCGCGAGGCGAACCGCGGCTGGCGCTGGCCCAAGCCCAGCGCGCTGGTCTTGCTGGCCTTCGACCTGCTCGCGCTGCTCTCGTTCATCGACTTTCGGGTCGAGAGCAACACGGCGATCCGCTGGCTGCGGCTGTTTCGGCTCAGCCGCATGCTGCTCTTGCTGAGCTACTGGGCGCCCTTGGTCCGCGACGTGTGGTCGGTGGTCGGGCGTACCGAGCGGACCAAGCAGATCGCGCTGATGGGCTTCATCGTGCTGGTGCTCTCGTTCGCCGGCGCGGTGATCGTCGAGCACGCGAGCGTTGTCGATGGCCAGCAGGTAGCGATCGACTTCGATGGTGACGGCGAGATCGGCCAGAGCGACCGCGGGTTCTTCACGCACCTGTGGTGGTCGTTTCGGCAGGTCCAGGATCCCGGCAACATGCTCTCGTCGCCGCACGAGGCTGCGGCGGTGCTGGTCAGCCTCGCGCTCACGGTCGTCGGGCTGTTCATGGTCAGCTTCCTGATCGGCCTCGGCACCGACGTGGTCCGCGAGCTGATGGAGCTGACCCGGCTGCGCCCGCCGGGCCTGCGCGGGCACACGATCGTGGTCAACATCGACCCCTCGACGCAGCAGCTGCTGCACGAGCTGATGCGCTACTCCAAGAAGCTGCTGCCGGTCGGGCGCCTGACCTGGCCGTGGGTTCGTCAGCTCGTGCGCAACACCAAGCGGGGGCTACAAGGGGCGCACTACGTGATCGTCGGGCGCAACCATGATCCGCCCGACTTCCTGCGCCTGCCCGAGCTGTCGACGATCGTCTACCGGCAGGGCAAGGTCGACGACGAGACTTTCTTGGTCCGGACCGACATCGTCGAGGCCCAGCGCGTCGTGCTGCTCGCCGATCGCGGGGCGCCTGATCCCGACGCCGAGACGATCCAGGCGCTGCTGACCGTGACCGAGAGCTTGCGCGAGGCCGACGCGAAGCGCGGCTACGGTCCCGAGCGAGCGCTGAGCAAGCGCGCGCGCCTGCTGATCGCCGAGGTGCTCGACGAGAGCAACGTCCCCGCCGCGCACACGGCCATCCGCGGCGACGGCAAGGGCCACACGCGCGCGTTCGTGATCCCGACCGAGCGCCTGATCGCGCTGTTCGTCGCGTGCCTGGTCCGGCGTCCAGGCATCGATCGGCTGCTCGGCGAGCTGCTGACCAGCAGCGGCCACGAGCTCTACACCTGCTTCTTCGACGACGAAGGGCTCGGCTTTCGACCCAAGCAGACCCGCAGCCTGCCCGCCGACCCCGGCGAGTTCCTCGTGGACCTGCGCGCGCGCGCCCGTGCGCTCTCGGGTCCGCGGGTCGTGCCGATCGGCGTGCTCTTGCGCTGTGAGGGGACCTCGCCATCGTTGCCAGCCGAGCCGGCTCCCCTGACCGAGACGAGCGTTCACCTAAATCCGCGGCCACCAGATCCGACGACCGAGGCTGCGAGTGAGGCCGAGACGACGGATGCGAGCCCGTGTCGGGGCTTCATCGCGATCGCGGCCAACTTCACCCAGGTCCAGCGCTTGGCCGACAGCACCTGTCGGGGTGAGGAGCTCGGCGCTTCGACGCCAGCTGGCGCGAGCACGGACGCGCTACCCGAGTTCGAGCTAGTCGAGACGCAGCCGCTCGACAAGGTGCTCGTGTGTGGCTTTCGCAGCAGCACGGTCAGCTTGGTCGAGGCGCTGATCATGGCTGCACCACACATCCAGATCCTGATCATGGTCGCGGACGCCGACGCGCGCGAGCGAGCGCTCGACGACTTCGACGCGCACACGCGCTTGGTCGAGCGCGGCATGCTCGGGGGCGAGCACGGCCGCTTCCACCGGATCGACGCCGGATCGAAGCTGCGCTGGTTCGGGCGCTCGGGCGAGCACGGCGGCCGACCGCACGTGACGCTGACGGTCGGTGACTGGAGCTCGTCGCGGCGGCTCGCCGATCTGGTGCCCGGGGAGAGCGAGTTCGGCAGCGTCGCCGAGCTCGACGCGGTGATCATGATCTCGGCCGAGCGGGCTGGCACCGACGCGCGAAGCGGGGCCGATGCGCGCACGGCCAAGACCCTCATGAAGCTGCAGACCCTGGTCGCGGCGGCGATGCGGGCCGAGGGCGCGGGGGCTCGGCCGCCGCGGGTGGTCGCCGAGGTGCTCGACGTCGAGCTCGCCCGGCGACTGCGTCGACGCGCGCTCAACTCGGGCACCGATTGGATCAACGTCTACTCGGTCCAAGAGCTGCGCGCGTTCTTCATGTTCCAGTCGGTCGTGGTTCCAGCCTTCGATCTGGTCTACGCCGAGCTGATGTCGCCGTGGGGGCAGAGCTTCATCGAGGTGCGCCCGCGCGAGCCCGTTGCCGGTGAGACCAGCTTCGAGCTGCTCGCCGACCACCTCGCCGAGCAGGGCTACCTGCTCTGCGCGGTCGAGCTCCAGCACCCGAGCGGTCGTCGGGTCGCCCACGTGGCCGAGGGTGATCCGGAGCGCCACGACGCGATCCCGCTCGAGCGCCTGTGCGGGGCGTGGGTGATCGCTGACGAGGGCTCGCCGCCAGCGGGATGAGCCCGGGCGGCCTTCGGCCTCGGATCGATCACTCGGTCATCGGGTAGGGCTCGCAGTAGCTGTCCTCGACCGAGGCGTTGATCGCGGCCGAGAGCGACTGCACGCCCGCGAGCACCTCGTCGATGTTGTACGCGGTCCCGCCGGTCAGCTCGGGCAGCGGCGGCTGGCCCTGGAAGGGCGTGAAGAAGCCCATGCTCACGTCCTCGCACTCGCACATGCCCCCGATCAACGCGGCGAAGGGGAACATGCGGATCTCCTTGGACTGCAGCTGATCGACGACCTCCGGGTAGTTGTGCAGGATGTCGACCCCGTTGCCGACCGTCGGTCCGTTCCAGAACGTGTCGTCGGTCGTGTGGATGATGATCCGCAGCGTCGACTCCTTGGGCCGCCACTGGAACCCGCCGGCGGCGGCGTAGAGGGCGTCGAGGCTGTTCTCGGTCCACGTGCTGTTGTAGCCGCCGCCCTTGGTCTGCTGGTTGGTCGCAGTAAAGTTGTTCCAGTACGCGAAGTCGGCCTTGAGCGCGTTGACGTCGGTGTAGGGCACGCCCGCGTCGACTAGCGTGAAGTCGTCGACGAACACGACGAGGCCGTAGTGGGGCTCGTTCGGCAGGTCGTACTGCATCAGCGCCTCGTGGACGACCGAGATCTCGCTCTCGAGCTTGTCGAAGAAGGGGCCCATCGTGGTCGACACGTCCATCACGAACACGATGTCGACGTCCTCGAGGCAGTCTCCGTCGGGCCCATCATCGACGCCCGTCTCCTCGGGCAGGGTGTCGAGCTTGGGTCCGTCATCGCTGCTGCCATCCGCGCTGCTCGACGACGAGTCGGTGTCCGCGTCCTCGTCCTCATCGTCGAGCACGGTCAGCGCGTCGTCGGTGCCTGCATCGTCCGCGTAGATCGAGCTCGACGGATCCTCGCTACATCCGATCGCGGTGAGCGAGAGCAAGACCGCGGTGGCATGCAGGACGCTGTGCGGTACCGGTAGCGAAGGCATGGGTACAGGGTCGCACACTCGCGCGCGGGCCCGAGACCTTGCTGGAGAATGGGGTTTTACCCGTGTGCTCGCCTGCGCCCGGACCCGACCCCACCCGCTCGCGGCCATACCACACCGAGCGGATCATGATCCTTGGGCCGCGACGATCAGAGCTGCATCGCGCCTGGTCGGGCTCGATCGATCATCGGACCTCGATGCACACACCCGTCGATCGAGCGACAGTGATCCGCGGCTGCATCGCAGCGATGATCACGAGAGCCGAGTGGTCGGTCGAATTGGTCCTGAGGTCAGGGTTACATCGCGCTCAGCGGACGGTTTTGGGCCGAAGGTCAGGGGCGAAGTGTGGGTTCGGTGAGCCGGTCGAATACATGCACTCGAAAGCGCATACGCAGCCAAGTGATAGCAAAATGAATCGCTAATGATTCTGTTCGGGGCTGGTCAATGCAGCCACGCGAGGGTATCGTCTGAACGATGGCGGTGGCCGCCACATCTTCGATCCTCTGGGACCTCGAGAGCCGAGCGGCGGCGGGGCGTGGCGAGCCTCGCTTGGAGCTGCTCGATGTGCACTTTCCGCTGCTCTTCGTGGTCTGGGCCGGCGAGCTGCAGCCACAGCAGGTGCTCCAGCTGATCCGCTTCACCGACGCCGCGCGCGAGCGAGCCGTGCGAGAGCGGACCCGCCTGCTGACCATCTGCGATGGCCGCGAGGCCGTGCGTCCCTCGGATCTCGTCCGCGACATGCTGGTCGACTGGCTGGGCGACGCCAACATGCACCTCGGGCTCGGCAGCGTGATCATCACGCGCGATCCGATCATCCGCGGGGTCATCGCGTCGCTCAAGTGGGCGATCGGGCGCAACGGCACCGAGCTGCACGTGGTCCAGCGCCCCGAAGAGGCGCTCGAGCGCGCACGCATGCAGCTGCTGAAAGCCGGCCTCCCGCTCCCCGCCGTGCTCGATCTGTCAGTCGCCGATGACCAGACCATCGAATGACCCCCACAGCGGTCGTGCACTCAGCCATGTACGGCCGCTTCGCGGCCGCG
>CBFGLP010000077.1:0-2185 GCA_965649595.1 uncultured Myxococcales bacterium
GGCGTCGCGGTCGACCAGGTACTGCGCCGCGCCAGCGCTGCGAAACACTCGCGCGGTCGCGGCCCCGATCCCATGCGCGGCGCCGCTGATGTAGACGATCCGACCGTCGAGCGGACGCGGCCGCTGCTGGCCGAGCTTGGCTTGCTCGAGCGACCAGTACTCCATGTCGAACAGGTCGGTCTCGGGCAGCGCTTGGTAGCGGCCGATCGCCTCGGCGTCTTCGATCACCGTGATCGTGTGCTCGTAGAGATCCGCAGCGATCGCGGCCGCCTTCGCCGAGCTGCCGATCCCGATCAAGCCGAGGCCCGGCACCAGGACCACGCGCGGATCCGTGTCGAGCGGCGTGATCTGGCGCTCCGGTCGAGCGGCGATCTGGCGCTCGACATAGCCACGATAGCGATCGCGGAGCTCGCCGAGGCGCTCGGCGAGCTCCGCGTCGAAGCGTGCCGGATCCAAGCCGCCTCGCTGATCGAGCGCGGCGTCGAGCTCGAGCACCAGCGGGACCGGCTTCGTTCGGATCACGTGGTCGGGCGTGACCGGCCCCCGCTGCGAGCGGTCGCGCAGCTGTGGGTGATCGACGAAGCGCCGGATCGCCGGGCTCGTGCGCAGGTGCAGGAAGTAGCGCCGCTGCCCCTCGCCCACGCGCCCGCGCAGACGCGGCGCGAGCTCGTTCCAGCGCACGGACGGGCGCGGTGCGACCTCGATCTCCACCTGCGCCGCCCGGCGCTCGGCGATGAAGCGCTCGGCCAGCTCGACCGCCCACACGTGGCGCTCGTAGGACTCCTTCGCCGTCGCGCCCCAGGTGAACAGGCCGTGCTGCAGCAGCAAGAGCCCCTCGGCTTGTGGGTTGGCCTCGGCGACCTCGGCCGCGAGCTTGGCCAACGCGAACCCGGGCATCACGTAGCGGACCAGCGCGAGGCGATCGCCGAACACCTTCTGACAGATCGTCTCGGCGTCGGGCTGATCGACCAGCGAGAGGATCGCGTCGGCGTGCGAGTGATCGATGAACTTCGCTGGCAAGAACGCGTGCAGCAGCGTCTCGACCGAAGGGTTGGGCGCGCTCGCGTCGAGCAGGCGCGTGCGCTGGGCGTTGACCATCGCCTCGTCCGAGAGCACGTCGAGCCTGCGCAGCGCCTGCAAGGTCGCTAGCCGGACCGCCGGAAGACCAGCCGGCTCGATGTCGCCGAGATCCCAGCCGCTGCCCTTCACGCACAGCACGTCGACGAGCTCGCCGGTGTCGTCGGTCAGCCGGGTCTTGACCGAGGTGTTGCCGCCACCGTGCAAGACGAGGTCTGCCTCGCGGCCGATCAAGCGCGAGCTGTACACGCGCAGGGCGAGGTCCTCGTTGCTGCCGGGCGCGCTGGCGTAGCGCTCGACGTAGGACGCGGCTTCTTGGTCGGACCAGCGGGACTCCATGGCGAGCGGAGGTGTAGCGCGGCCGCGCCACGGCGTGAACGGGTCCCGCTCGTCAGATCGGCAATCGTGCGAGGGCTCGCTCGCCAAGCCGGCACGACGCGAGCCGGCGTACGCGTCGAGAGCTCGGCCCCGAGCCCGGAGAGATCGTCCGCTGCTTGGTCCAGCCATTGCACGGAGACCGGCGCATGTCCGGTCTCGATCCAATCACACGTACCACTCGCAGCTTTCGTATGCCCGGCCTCGCGCTCACGCTCGCGTGCCTGCTCGCCCCGGCCCTCGCCGAGGCTGGCAAGCCCAAGGCCAAGACCAAGCCCACACCCGACACAATCACGCTCGAGCTGCGCGAGATCGAAGGCAAGGGCGACGCCGAGATCCGCGAGTTCGTGGTGCCGATCCACGGCAAGCTCGCCGGCTCGATCCAGCTCTTCGATCAGGTCCACTGGTGCCGTGTCGAGGCGCGCCCGAGCTCCGAGGATCGCCTGCGCCTCGACCTCGGCTGCTATCAGGGTGGACGCTCCGGCGAGCACCGCACCTTCGACTTCGAGGTCGAGCGCAGCTTCGAGGTCGGCGCCGAGCTGATGCTCGGCGAGCTCGAGTTACGCGAAGGCCAGCGCCTCCAGGTAGTCGCGACGAGGCACTGATTTTGGCCCCCCGCAGGCGCCGTTCACTCAGCCACGCACGGCCGCTATGCGGCCGCGAGGTCGCGTAGCGACCCGCTTCGCGCACTTGGTCGTCTGGTTCCGGGTTCGCAGGCGTCCGTCTGGCCCCC
>CBFGLP010000078.1:0-3124 GCA_965649595.1 uncultured Myxococcales bacterium
TTGTCCTCGAGCTTGGTCAGGCGCCACAGCGCGAGGGTGATCGCAACCACGGCGGCGATCGAGACGGCGCGGGCGAGCGGGTAGTCGAGCGGGAAGATCGCTCCGAGGGCGGCGAGCAGGGCCGGATAGAGCGGCGTATAGAGAAAAGGGACGAACTCGGGATCGGGCGGGCCGTAGATCGGCAGGCCCTGCTGCATGCGCCAGGCTTGCTGGAGGCTGCCGCCCTCCATCCACTCGAGCTCGAGCGGAAAGCCGATCCGCAGGGCGAACACGATCGCGAGCACGAGCATCCAGACCAGCGCGGCGACGCTGGCGATGCGGCGCAACCACACGATCGTCGGGATCGTCTTGGGTTGCCGGCGAGGCGGTCGCGGACGAGGCGCTCGGGGGGGGACTGACGGGGGATCCGGCGTTGGCTCGGGAGCAGGTCGAGCTGCGGGAGCGCTCGCCGACTTGCGCGATCGATCTGCCAAGGAGATGACCTCGGCGCCCTCGCTCTGGCCGGCAGCGGCCGGTCGATCTCGACGGCTCATCGGGCCCCCTTGGCGGCGGGATCGAGGTGCTCGAAGCGAGCGACCGGACGCAGGCAGCAGTACCAGCGGCTCTCGAGCGTAGCGTCCTCGGAGCGGGGATCGGGGATCGGGCCGGTCTCGACGCAAGCCCACGCCCAGCCGCGCCCGGCTCGGCGATGGGCGTCGCGCGAGGTCGGTGGACGCGGAGCCTCCCAGCCGATGTGGCACATGAGATCGGGCTCGCGCGCGCGCACGTACGCGAGCGGGGCGTGGAGCTGGTGACCCGGTCGAGCGCCCTTGCCGGTGTTGGGCTCGGCGACCTCGAGCACGCCGGGGTCGACGAGGCCGTAGCTGTCGAACGCGGGCAAGCGAGACGCGTAGGGCAGCGCCCCGGCTGCGCCGACGCTGATCCAGGTGTCGGGCGGAACCTCGGCCGCGAGCCGCTCGCCCGCAGCCAGGCGCACGCGCGCGAACCGGTCCATCGCCTGCACGCCTTCGAAGCCGAAGGGATCGCCGGGCTCGATGTGAAGGTGGGCGTTCGTGCGGTCTTCGTCGATGCGCGCGGGGATCTGCCAAGCGGTGGCGATGAAGGGGACGACCGCGATCGCGGCCCAGATCAGGTGGATGGTGATCGGGTTGTTGAAGCGGCGGTCGAGGGTGTCGCGCAGCTCGGCGAGGGTCAGCCCGATCAACAGGGCGACGAGCGCGGTGGCGGGCAGCAAGAAGCGCGAGTAGGCCATGAAGTCGCCGCCGATCGACCAGGCCCAGACGAGCTGAACGAGCAAGGGAGCGAGCAACACGAGGTGACGCGGGCGCAGGAAGATCGCCAATGGGATCAGCCAGACGAGCTGCAGGCGCTCGATCCACCAGCGCAGGTAGGCGTCGCCCCAGGTCGAGCGCAGCGCGGCGCCGTGCTGCTTGATCGCCCAGGTGTTGGGCAACCACTGGCCATAGTAGAGGCGGCGGAAGATCAGCGCGCTCACGAGGACGCCGACGAAGACCGCGAGGCCGAGCGCGACGTGGCGCCAAGGCAGCGCTCGCAGGTCGAGGCGGCGGAGCCTCCGGCGACGTTGGACGCCGGCGAGCACCAGCCACCCCAGGCCGAAGCTGGCGATCCAAACCAGCGAGTCGAGCCGGGTGAGGCCAGCGAGCGCGGCGAGCAGAGCCGCGCCGACGATGCGGCCACGCAGCCACGCGTAGACGGCCCCGAGCCCGAGCGCCAAGGCGAAGCTGGCCTCGAGCCCGCTGCTGGCCCACACGACGAACTCGGGTACGAGCACGAGCAGCGCGGGCGCGATCAGATCGGGCAGCTCGAAGGCGGCTCGGCCGGGAAGCTCCTGGTGGCCCGCGAAGAGCAAGCGCAGCTCGCTGCCGATGCATGCGAGCAAGACCAGGGCGACCAGCGAGGAGCCGGCCGTCAACCATGGGGCGAGCTGCTCGGGCGCGAGCCCGACGAGCACGCCGAGCGCGAGCACCAGCACCCAAAGCGGGTTGGTGTAGCCCTCGACCTTCTCGAGCGGATCGAGGTTGTAGACCAGCGCCCCGTGCTCGCCGAGGTTGCGCGCGTATCGAAAGCTGATGAAGGCGTCGTCGCCCAGGAACGCCCACTCGCGCAGGTGAACGAGCAGCCCGACGCCGATCAGCAGGGCCACGAGCAAGGTGGCCGGCCGCGGACGCGTGCGGGCGTGCTGGGGCGTGACCCCTGCCCGCTGCTGACCTGCCGCCCCGCCCGTCTCGCCGAACCTGTTAGGCTCGCCCTCGGCCTCGTCCTCGCGCATGCGTGCCCGGCATGGTAGCGGTTCGCGGCCCTACGAGCCCACGCACGCCGAGCCGGCGTCGGGCCCCGAGCGCAGCAGCCGCGAGCCCTCGATCTCGATGAGTCAGCCGAGTCAGCCGAGCCCCAAGGGTGCCCCGAGCAGCGCGACGAGCACGGCCCTGCGCGAGCTCGAGGCCTTGCAGCCGCTCGCACCCGCAGACGGGATCAAGCTGATCATTCAGATCCCCTGCCTCGACGAGCGCGAGCACCTGCCGGCGACGCTGGCCGATCTCCCGCGCGCGATCGCGGGGGTCTCGTCGATCGAGGTGCTGGTGATCGACGACGGCAGCCGCGACGGCACGAGCGAGGTGGCCGCGTCGTTGGGTGTGCACCACTTGGTCCGCTTCCCTCGCAACCGTGGGCTCGCGGCGGCGCACATGGCCGGGCTCGACGCGTGCCTGCGGCTCGGCGCCGACGTGGTCGTGAACACCGACGCGGACAACCAGTACAAGGGCGAAGACATCGCTCGGCTGGTCGCGCCGGTGCTGGCCGGGCGAGCGGACATCGTGGTCGGGGATCGCCAGACCGATACGATCGCGCACTTCTCGTGGCTCAAGCGGGTGCTGCAGCGCTGGGGCTCGGCGCTGGTCCGGCGCGCCTCGGGCACGGCGGTGGTCGACTCGACCTCGGGCTTTCGCGCGATGAACCGCAAGGCCGTGTCGACCCTGTTCGTGCACAACCAATTCTCCTATACGCTCGAGACGATGATCCAAGCCGGAAAGGCTGGCTTGGTGGTCGAGAACGTCGCAATCACGACGAACCCCAAGACCCGCGAATCTCGGCTGTTCTCGTCGAT
>CBFGLP010000079.1:0-5681 GCA_965649595.1 uncultured Myxococcales bacterium
GATATCGCCTTACTCAGCGCCCCAGGTTTCGTCAGCCCGTCCGGGCTGAAGGGCTCGAGAGGACGTCTTCTGCGAATCACGCGCATCTTTGCAACCGCCTTGATCCCGCGTAATTTATCAGTCGCGCGGTAACCATCGCCCATCGAGCGGCACAGACGGTAATCGAGTCGGCCACCCGGGCCGAGCAAAGCGAGCGACGTATGTCTAGAGGCAAGATTTTCCCCTGCGGTCATCGTGGAAAGGGCCAGTTCTGCCACCGCTGCGCCACGCTCGCTACCGAGCGCGCAATGCAGCAGCGAGTGCAGGTGCCCAGGTCCGATGGCCAGCCACGCACCCAGACTCGCGCTCAGGCGCAGGTCCACGTCCATGGCCAGTCGCCCCAGTCGCCCCAGTCGGCCGGGCCGCCTGGGCTCGACGGCCAGTTGCAGGACGACCACAAGATGCGTGCGGACGAGAAGGCGCAGTGGGAAGCGACCTTTGAGAAGGACCCGATCGATCTGCACCACCTCCCGACCAAGAAGCTGGTCTTGCGCGCGCGCGAGATCCTCGAGGCCGTCGGTCGAGGCGCTCCCTGGCATCAATTCAACGGCAAGCGCCTCCAGCACGATCGCAACGTCGTGAGTGTTCCGCTCGGCCGCCGCTATCGCATCTTGTTCCGCACCGACGAAGGTTCGCCGCAGCCGGTCGAGGTGCTCTCGCACGAAGCCTACAACGGCACCAAGCCGGGCCGGCGCTAACCGCCCTGCGCGACAGTGCTCCGATTCGGCGATCCGAAGGCGCTCTAGTCCGTCGGTCGCAGCAGCACGCGGCCCCGCTGCGCGCCCTTGCCCGCCCGCTCGATCGCGCTGCGCCAGTCCTCCAGCGAATGCGTCGATGCGATGCGCTCGCGCAGATCGAGCTCGAGCAGCTCCTGCAGCAGCGCTTGCACGTAGTGATTGCCCGCGGCTTGCGCCCAGCGGTGCAACCAAAAGCCGCGCAACCGGACGCCTCGGGCCAAGAGCTGATCAATCGAGATCTGCGGCGCGCGTCGAGTCATCGCGCCGTACACGACCACCTCGCCGCCAGGCTCGAGCATCGACGCGAGTTGATCGGTGACCTCGCCGCCGCTGCCATCAAACGCGATCCGCGGCGCCGCCAAGCCCAGCTCGAACACTCGGCGCGAGAGCCCTGGCTCGCGCACGAACACATGGTCGGCCCCGAGCCCCCACAGCTCCGCGATTGGCTCGGGTGAGCCGATCAGCGCGATGCTGTGCAGACCTCGCATGCGAGCGAGCACGGTCAAGTAGCGCCCGACCGCGCCTGCACCCGGGGAGTGCATGAACCACTCGCCGGGCGCCAGCTCTTCGAGCAGCACGGCCGCGCTCAGCCCCTCGATGCGGAGCGTGCAGGCGTCCTCGCTTCGCCGGGCATCGGGCACGACCACCGCTTGATCCGCGGGCATCGTCAGCCGCTGTCGCCACGCACCGATTCGAACGGGTAGCAGCACCCGCGCGCCCACCGACGGAGCCATCACGCCTGGGCCGTGGCCGATCACGCGACCGACCCCCTCGGCGCCGGGGATCCCGTTGGGTGCGGGCAAGGGGTAGAGGCCGCGGATCGTCAGCCGATCGATCGGCGCCACTGGGCTGACGAGCACCTCGACCAAGAGCTCACCAGGTCCGGGCTCGGGCTCGGGGAGATCGACGAGCTCGAGCACCTCGAGGGGATCGCCAAACCGCTGGAAGCGAAGCGCTCGCAAGGCGGGCGGAGATAAGCGCGGCGGCGCGACGTGGACAAGGGGTGGTTTCCTTTGCCCCCCACGAGCGTCGTGCACTCTGCCACGCACGGCCGCTTTCGCGGCCGCGAGGTCGCGCAGCGACCTCGGGTGGGCTGGTTTCGAGTTCGCAGGTGTCCGTCTGGCCCCCCGGAGGGGGGCTTTGCCCCCGCTGATCCCGCTCAGCTCGTGGGGCTTGCGCTGAGCAGCGCGTCGATCCGGGCTTCGATGGCCGGGCCTAGCAGCGCTTCGAAGCGCTCGCGCTGGCCTCCGAGCAGCCACCAGGCGACTAGCGCCTCCAGGCCGGTCGCCGCTCGGTACTCGCGGATTCCTCGACGCTGGCGACCCTCGGCCGGAGCTTCGGCTCGACCTTCGGCTTGAGCCGCGGCGGCGAGCTTGCCCGCGCGCCCGCGTCCGCCTCCTCGAACCGCCGCGTTCCTCGCTCGTCGCACGACCCCACGCTCGGCCTCGTCGAGCTGCTCGAGCAGCGCCGCGAGCAGCTCGGCCTGACTCTCGGCGTTGACGATCTTGGCGCGCAGCTTGTCGAGCCGATCGGGCGAGTAGTCGCCGCGTCGGACCAGCCGGAGACGAACCTCGCGCTCGAACTCGCCGTCGCCTAGCCAGGCGAGCGTGCGGATCGAGCGGTCGCGGAGGGAGCGGTCGTTGGCTCGGATCAATGCTTCCCTGCTTGCCCGAGATCGAGCGACTTGGCCACAGGCGCGAGCATGTTCGCAATCCGCTCCGGGTCGGCGATCCCGTGCGCCTCGAAGTAGTGCTCGGCCGCGTCCGCGAAGCGGCGCGCCTCGTCACCCTCGGTGATCTTCGCGAGCTGCCAGCGGACCGCGGCGAGGTTGCACTCGATCCCGTGCTCGTCGAAGAGCAGCTCGGCCTCGCGCCAGCGCTGGCGGGTCGCGGCCTTGTCGCCCGCGAGCGAGGCCAGGGTCGCCTCGATCGTCGCCGCCTCGCCGACGTAGAGCGAGACCTTCGAGCGGCGCAGGCGTCGCGACACCTGTCGGACTTGGGCTTGCAGCTTGGCGTCGGTCGGCGAGCGAGTGGCCGCGATCGCCCAGCAGCGGCCGATCAGCTGATCGACGAAGCGCTTGACCACCGGGTTGAGCGCGACGCTCGAGCGCCGGACGGTAGCGAGCAGGCTGTCGACCAACCCGAGCACGCGACCAACGTTGCCTTGCTCGGCCGCCAGCGAGAGGAAGATCTCGGTCCGGTCGATGACCAGCGTCGTGTAGGTGTAGCGGGAGGGGTCCCAGCCCTGGCGAGCGTTGTCGAGGTGATAGCGGGCTTGCTCGAGGTTGCCGCGGTGCAGCTCGGTCATCGCCGCGTAGGCCTCGAGCTCGACGATCTCGCGCACGTTGCCGCGCTCGCGCGCGGCGGCCAGCCACTGCGGGAGGTTGTGCTGGAGATCGTGCCAACGCCCCGTGATCACGCAGAGGCTCGAGTAGACCAGCACCGACGAGAAGCGGATCCAGTCGGCTCCGGGGACGTCGTCGAGCTTCGGCAGCAGCTCGCGCAGGCGATCGGTCGCCTCGCGGAAGCGATTGAGCGCGTAGTCGACCATGTCGCGCTGGAAGTCGATCACCCGATCCAGCTCGAGGTCGCCGGCCACGACCGCGAGGTCGCGGGCCTTGCTGGCCAGCTCGTGGACCTTGCCCTGTCCGCCGAAGCTGGCCTGGATCGTCATCTCGTTGGCCAACATCGTGCCGAGCCGGCGAGGCTCACCCGCCTCGAGCGTCAGCCGGACCAGGCGGTTGTGCAGCACCCACGCGTGGATCTCGAGGTGCAGCACGAGGCCCTTGTTGATCGTCATCAAGGTGTCGATGTGCTCGAGCTCGGCGCGGGGGATCTCGGCCTCGGGCCGGACACGAAAGCCGAGCCCGCGCAGACCGAGCCGCATGCGACCCCACATGAACGAGAGCATCGAGGCCCAGAACCCGCGCGGCGGCGACTCACCGATCTCGCGCAGGACCTCGGCCGCGAGCTCGAGGCCCTCGACCACGTGACCGGCGTGGAGCAGCTGCTCGGCGGCCTGCCGCTTGAACACCAGCGCCTGCGCAGGCTCGACCTCGCTCGCCAGCTCGCGCAGGAGTCGACCGGCCTCGCTCGAGCGCCCGAAGTTGACCAGCTGCTCGGCGAGGGCGATCCGCAGCTTGCGACGGCGCTCGACGTCGCCGGTCTCGCCGATCAGATCGAGCGCGCGGCGGTAGAGCTGGACCGCGCGAGCGAACGCGAGGGCACCGACCGCCTGCTTGGCCGCGCGCTCGGCATAGTCGGCCGCGCGGGCCGTCTCGCCAGCCCGCTCGAAGTGCTCGGCCAGCGCCTCTGGCTCGCCGCCGAGCCGCTCGAGCGCGTTGGCGAGCTCGCGGTGGATGTCGCGTAGCTCGTCGGTCTCGAGCTCGCTGACCGTGACCTCGCGGATCCGACCGTGGGCAGTGTCGACGATCGGTCCTTCGGTCGAGCTGTCGAGGCTGTCGAACTCGCCGCGACGCGAGAGCAGGCCCAGCTCGCAGAGCGTGTCGATCACGTCGTCGACGGCCCCGAAGTCGCCCGACCACGAGGATCCGGCCGCGCGGGCGAGGCCCTCGTAGACCTCGTGCAGCAACGCGAGCGGCATCGGACCGCCGAACACCGACACCGTCGCGATCAGCCGGCGAGCCTCGGGCGTCAGCTGGACGATCCGGCGAGCGACGATCCGGTCGTCGCCGGCCTGGCTGTCGCTCGCGTCGGCGTCCGCGTCGATGACCATCTGGCCGATGTAGAAGGGGTTGCCGCGCGAGCCTCGGGCGTAGGAGTCGGCGCGCTGGCGAGCGACCGCGAGCTGCTCGGCCGAGCCAGCCTGGTCGACGTTCATCAACGCGAAGGCCAGCTCGCGCGCGTCGTCCTCGGCCAGCGGCTCGACGACGATCTCCCGCACGTCACGACCGAGCCGAGCCTCGGCCGAGGTCAGCTCGGCCAGCGCCTCGCCGTGCTTCGTCGACCCGTCGGGGCCGAGCGCCTCGTTGCCCTCGCTCTGATCGCGGAACGATACGATCAGGAGAATCGCGGGCGGGTCGGGTGGTCGGACCAGCGAGGTCAGCAAGCGCGCGCCGTCGACGTCGGCCCACTGAAAGTCGTCGATGTGGATCAGCAGCGGCTTCTCGTCGGCCAGCCGGGTCAGGATCTCGCGCAGCGCCGCGAGGCCGAGCCGCCGCAGCTCGCTCGGCTCGAAGCGCTTTACCGGAGCGCCCTTGAGGCTCCATAGATCGCTGAGCACCGGGAAGATCTGGATCAGCGGAGCGAGGTGGCGCGGACGATAGCTCGCGACCTCGAGCTCGGTCCGGCGGCGGAGGTGGGCCGAGAGCGCGTCGACGACCGAGTCGACGCCTTTGTAGGGGACCGACTCGCGCTCGAGGCAGCGGCCGCGCAGGACCAACACGTCGCTCTTGGCCCGGGCGTCGGACACGAAGCGAGCGATCAAGGCCGACTTGCCGTGACCGCTCGCGCCCCGCACGTGCACCGTGACCGCGGCGCTCTTGTCTTGCACGTCGCGCAGCGCTCGGTTCAGCTCGCGCAGCTCGGCCTTGCGCCCGACGAAGTGACCCCGCGGCTTGCGAGCGCGGCGTGGCTCGGCGCCCTCGACCACGCCCAGCGTGCTCGAGCTGAAGCTGGCGAGGATCGTGTCGCGGCCCGGCCGATCCTCGGGCTCGGGCGCGAGCATCTCCATGCAGATCTCGCGCAACGCCGCCGGCACGCCCGAGACCAGCTCGCTCGGGTCGGGCACCTTGGCCTCCTGCTTGGCCAGCAGGATCGTGATCGCCGAGCCGCGGAAGGGCAGCTTGCCGGTCAGGCACTCGAAGAGCAGCACCCCGACCGAGTAGTAGTCGGTCGCCGGGCTGATGTCGCTCGCCCGGATCTGCTCGGGCGCCATGTAGGCCGG
>CBFGLP010000080.1:0-1741 GCA_965649595.1 uncultured Myxococcales bacterium
GACAACGACGGCGACCTCGACCTCGTCGTCGCCAGCGAGGTCGAGTCGAGCCTCGGCGTCGACTTCAACGACGGCGCTGGCAACTTCAGCCCGCAGCCTCGCTACGTGATCGGCGAGGAGCAGAAGATCAACTTCCTGACCACCGCCGACTTCGACTCCGACGGCAACGCCGACGTGCTCGTGCTGACCGAGCCGGCCCAGGGCTTCGAGGACAGCGCGATCTCGGTCGTGCTGGTGTACCCGGGCAACGGTGACGGCACGCTCGGGACCCCGTCCGTGATGATCGGCCCCGACCGCCCGGTGTTCGCCCTGACCGAGGACATCAACCACGACGATCTGCCCGATCTCGTGATCGCCGACATCGACGAGGACACCCTGCCCGTCTACATCAACCGCGACGGCAGCTTCCCCGACGTCGTCAAGCTCGACGTAGCCGCGGGCCCGCGCACGCTCTTGCGGGACGACTTCGATGGCGACGGCGTGCCCGACATCGTGGTCGGCAACGCCAACGGGGTGATCGCGGTGGTCCCTTCGGAGAACTGATGCGCGTGCGTAGCAAGACCTCGCTCACCGGCCTCACGCTCTCGCTCGCTGGCCTCGCGCTGCTGCTCGCGGGCGTGCCTGCGCCCGCGCTCGGCTGGGCGCCGCCCGACGAACCGACCGATGAGGGCGAGCAAGACCCGGGCGAAGATCCCGACATGCAGCGCGCCCGCGAGCTGTTCGACTCGGGCGTCGCTCGCTACACCGCCGCCGACTACGGTGCGGCGGTCGATCTGTGGCTCGAGGCCTACGCGCTGATCCCCCCGACCTACGACAACCGGCTGGTCAAGGCCGAGCTGATCTATAACGTCGCGCGCGCGCAGCAGAAGTGGTTCGAGATCGATCAGGACATCAAGCACCTCCGCCAAGCTCGCGAGATCCTCGCCCGCTACCTCGGTGAGGTCGACGAGATCTATCCGCCCGAGCAAGTCGAGCTCGAGCGGCAGAAGGTCCAAGAGCAGATCGACGAGCTCGACGAGCTGATCCGTGAGACCGAAGCAGAGATTGCCCGGCGGGAGAAAGAGCTGGCCGAGCGCCTGCGGCCCAAGTTCGATCCCGAGCTCGACCGCCGAGAGGCTCGCCGCAACAAGGCGATGATCGGCTCGGGCGCGGCGCTGAGCGGCCTCGGCCTCGGCGGCGTCGGCATGATCGTCGGTGGCGTGCTCTTGGCAGCTCAGGCCGAACGGGAGGTCGCCGAGCTCCCGCTCGGGGCCGACGCCGACGCTCGCGCCACCGCGATCCAGCGCGGTCGAACCGGCAACGTGCTGATGGTTGGCGGCACGGTGATCGCGAGCGCGCTGATCGTCGCGGGCGTGCCCCTGCTGGCGACTGGGTTGGTGTTCGAGAAGCGTCGCCGCGACTACAAGGAGTCGTTGCAGATGAGCGTCGTGCCGACCGGCACGGGGCTCATCTGGACCGGTCGTTTTTGAGTTGCGGCGATCGCGGTCCAGCGGCCGCGCTGTGATCCACGCCAAGCTTCGACCCCTTCGCGGCTGACGTCGAGCGAGTACCCTGCGCCGTCGTGGACGACGAGCGCACGATCGTGATCGGGGCCGGCTTCGCCGGTCTGTCTGCCGCCCTTCGCATCGCCGCGGCCGGCCGCAAGGTGCTGGTGCTCGAGGCCACCAAGCACGGGGGCGGTCGCTCGCGCTCGTTCCACGATCAGGTAACCGGACGCGAGATCGACAACGGCCAGCACCTG
>CBFGLP010000081.1:0-2675 GCA_965649595.1 uncultured Myxococcales bacterium
TGGTTGGTCGGCTCGTCGAGCAGCAGGAGATCCGGCTCGTGCACGAGCGCGGCCGCGAGGTTGAGCCGCCGCGCCATGCCGCCGGAGAAGCTCTTGGGGCGCTGGTCTGCGCGCTCGGACAAGCCGACGAACTCGAGCGCGCGAGCGGCTCGCTCACGCCGGATCGCGCGGTCGAGCCCATGCATCGCAGCGAAGAACTCGAGGTTCTCCCGCGCGCTGAGGTTTTCGTAGATCGCTAGCGACTGCGGCGCGAGGCCGATGCGCCCTCGCACCCGCGGCTCGGTTGGTGAGCGCAGCTCGTCGTTGGCGCATGCGATCGCCACGCGTCCGGAGTCGGGCTCGAGCAGGCCGACCGCGAGGCTGACGAGCGTGCTCTTTCCGGCCCCGTTGGGGCCGAGCAGGCCAAACACCTCGCCGGGCTCGAGCCGCAGCGAGACACCATCGAGCGCTGGGCGTGCTTCGTCGGCCCGTCCGGGCCGAGCGGCCCCGTAGGTCTTGCGCAGTTCGTCGAGCACGAGCACGCGGGCGCGAGTATAGCGATCGCGCTGGTCGGAAAAAGGGTCGCGATCTGGCATGGTTCCGCGGCATGTCGCTTCGCTCGTCGCTCCGCACTACGCTCACCTTGCTGAGCTTCGGTCTGGTCGCCTGTACCCGCAGCGAGCCAACCGAAGATCCGGACCAGGGCGGCAAGGGGGGCGGTGGCCCACAAAAGATCGAAGAGCGCTCGGGTCCACCGCCCACGACCGGACCCGAGGGGCTGCTCGCGTCGATGGACCAAAGCGCGGACCCCTGCGTCGACTTTTATCAGTACGCCTGCGGTGGCTGGCTCGAGCAGGTCGAGCGGCCCGCGGATCGGCCTCGCTACGTCCGCAGCTTCGACACCGTGTCCGAGAACAACGAGGCGCTCCTCAAGGCCCTGCTCGAGGAGGCCGAGGCCGCCGCCAAGGCTGGCAGCAGCGATCCGGTCACGCAGAAGCTCGGCGACTACTACGGCAGCTGCATGGATCTCCCGGCCCGCGACGCGGCGGGGGCCAAGCCGATCGAGCCCTACCTGGCCAAGATCGACGGGATCGAGACGCGCGACCAGCTGATGGTCGCGCTCGGCGAGCTGCACCGCTCGGTCTGGGGTCGGATCGGCTGGCTCGGGATGCCCGCGGCGCCGCCCTTCTTCATCGTCGGGATCGAGGCCGACTACATGCAGGCGCCCGACAAGGTCATGGCCGTCATCTCGCAGGCCGGGCTCGCGCTGCCGAGCCGCAGCATGTACCTGCCGCCCGAGGGACCCGAAGGCGAGGGCGGTCGGGCGCTGCTGGCCGCCTACGAGAAGCACATCTCCAACATGCTCGCGCTCGCGGGCACGCCGGCCGAGCAGGCGGCGATCGACGCCAAGGCGGTGCTGGCGATCGAGATCGAGCTGGCCAAGTCCTCGCTGACGCCCGTGCAGCTGCGCGACGACGAGGCCAACTACCACAAGGACGGGTTTGCCGGGCTCGAGAAGCGAGCCAAGGGCGTGGCCTGGAAGGCCTACTTCGCCGCGGCAGGGCTGCCGATGACCAAGCAGATCAACCTGCGCACGCCCGACTTCTTGGCCGCGGCAGCGAAGCTGATCCAAAAGCGCGACCTGGCCGAGCTCAAGGCGTATTTGCGCTGGACGGTGCTGCACGCGACCGCTGCCGATCTCGACAGCCGCTTCGCCGCGACCGACTTCGAGTTCGCGCAGATGATCACCGGCGTCACCGAGCGGCCGCCGCAGTGGAAGATCTGCACGCAGCAGGTCATGTGGGCGCTGCCCGATCTGATCGGCCAGCGCTTCGTGGACAAGGCGTTCGCAGGCGAGAGCAAGGCGATCGCCAACGACATGATCGATCGCATCAACGCGGCGATGGCCGCTGGGTTCCCGGCGCTCGCGTGGATGGACGAGACCACCCGCGGCCGCGCGGCGGACAAGATCGCCAAGGTCTCGCGCAAGATCGGCTACCCCGACGAGTGGCAGAGCTACGCCGATGTCGGGATCGGCAAAGACGTGTTCTTCGCCAACGTGATCGCCGAGAAGCAGGCCTACTACATGCGCGACATGGCGTTGATCGGTCAGCCCGTCGATCGCAAGCGCTGGTTCATGCCGCCGCCGCTGGTCAACGCCTACTACAACCCGACCAACAACGAGATCGCGTTCCCGGCCGGGATCCTGCAGCCGCCCTTCTTCGACGCCGACCAGCCGATGGTCATGAACTTTGGTGGTATTGGCGCGGTCGCGGGGCACGAGCTGACCCACGGCTTCGACGACGAGGGCCGCAAGTACGACGCCAGCGGACGCCTGACGCAGTGGTGGGAGCCGCCGGTGTCCGCGGCGTTCGAGGAGCGGGTCGCCTGCGTCGAGCAGCAGTACAGCGCCTACGAGGTGCTGCCAGGAAAATTCATCAACGGCGAGCTGACGGCTGGCGAGAACATCGCCGACCTCGGTGGCGTGAAGGAGGCCTACTTCGCGTACAAGACCTGGGAGGCCGAGCAGCCCGAGCGGGCCAAGCCGGCGATCGAGGGGCTCAGCAACGATCAGGCGTTCTTCGTCGCGTGGGCGCAGAACTGGTGCTCGCACACGACCGATGCCGAGCTGCTGCGCCGGAACGAGGCCGACCCGCACTCGCCCGGGAAGTATCGGGCGGTCGGTCCGCTGGTGA
>CBFGLP010000082.1:0-7308 GCA_965649595.1 uncultured Myxococcales bacterium
GTCGAGCGCCCGCTCGAGCACCGGGTGCGGCTTGTACTTGGGCTCGGACATCCGGAACAACATGTTCATGAAGTTCCCGACGTAGGTGAGGTCGTTGTCCGGGTAGATGTAGGGCTTGCCCTGCTGGTGGCGGAAGCACCACGCGGCGATCGTCGGCATCTTGGCGATGATGCGGATGATGTGCTCGCGCCGGACCTTCGCGTCGCGGACCTTCTTGCTGCCTTCGTAGAAGGTCGAGAGCGTGCCGAGCATCGCGACGAGCTTGCCCATCGCGTGCGCGTCCCACTTGAAGCCCTCCATCCCGCGGATCAGGTACTGATGCACGTAGGTGTGGTGGGTGATCTCGTTGGTCCACTGGTCGAGCTGGGCCTGGTTCGGCAGCTCGCCCCACAGCAGCAGGTACGAGACCTCGATGAAGGTCGACTGCTCGGCGAGCTGCTCGATCGGGTAGCCGCGGTAGCGGAGGATGCCCTTGTCACCGTCGATCAGGGTGATCGCCGAGCGGCACGACGCGGTGTTGGTGAACGCCGGGTCGTAGACCATGAGGCCGAAGTCATCGTCCGAGACTCGAATGTCGCGGAAGGCCTCGGCACGGACGGTGCCGTCGACGATATCGAGCGTGTACTCCTTGCCCGTGCGGTTGTCCTTGATTGTCAGCGTGTCCGGCATTCGCAGCTCCGTGGCTCGTCGCAGAGGATTTCGATCAGGTCAGTCGAGGGGACTGGTTCGGTCCAGCGGTCGGTGGTGGTGCGGGTCGATGCGACCACGTTCGCGGTCGCGGGCATGATGCGTGGGAAGTGGCCCATCCGTCGAGGGGCAAGAGCGAGGCTTTCGTAGGTTGGCGGCTCGCGTAAAAACAGCGGACGCGGGCAACCCCCAGGTGCTCCGGTCGCACGCGGGACCGAGGCGCGTTAGCGCGACGGGTCCACGGGGTTCGGGTAGAACACCTGCCAGCGTTCGAGCGCGGCAGCGTCCCCGTCGACGCCTCCGACCACGAAGGTAACACCAGAGCCGAGCGTGACGGAGTGACCTCCGCGCGCGCGAAGGGCGTTGGTCTCGACCTCGACCGGCTGAATGTCACCACGATCGATGCGAACCCACCGGCTCTCACCTTGCGCGTAGAGCGCGAACTCGTCTTCGAAGAGCATCGGATCGGGCAGGGGAGCGGCGAGGAAACTCTCGACCAGCGTGGCCGTGGGCGCCCCGTCGGGCGGGAGATCGATCTCGAGCGCGGCCGCGGTGGGCACACCATCGAGGGTCCCGCCGAGGCAGAGGACCACGTTGGGAGCGTCCGTCTGCTCGGCGGACCGAACCAAGGCGCACGCGAGATCGGTCCAGGCGTGGCTCGGGCCGAAGCTGGTCACTGAGCCGACGACGCGCGCGATCGGCAGGGACGCTCCAGCTTCGCTCGAGCCGCCGACGATCAGCACGCCGGCGATCGGGTCGTCGGCACGTGGGAGCCATAGCGCTCGTGCGCCGACCCGCGGCGTGTCGAGCTCGAAGTCGTCGACCGGAGCGGCGCCGAGTCGAAGATCGGCGTCGGCGACGAGCTCGATCGCGACTGCGTCGAGTCGATCGCCACCTCCGAGCAGGTAGATCCGCGAGTCATCTAGCTCGACCAGCGTCGCGGCTCCGGGCCGCGGCCCGATCATCTCGCTGGCGTCGACCTCGAGCTCGTCCCAGCGATCCTCGCTGGGATCGTAGCGCCAGGCGCTGGCGGAGCCGGTCTCCCAGCCGAGCCGGACGACCGTGCCATCGGCGGCCGCGAACAGACCTCCGTCAGTCGGCGCGAGGTCGGGCTCGGGCAGCTCTGCGCCGACCTCGAGCTCGAGCGTGTACTCGTTGAGCAGCGAGGTGTCGCCGTCGCTCTCGAGCAGCAGCATGCCCCGTCCGACCGCCCGGCTGGCGAGCAGCTGCGCGTCCATTTGGGTGACGTCCTGCGGCCAAGTCGAGAGCTCGCCCGGGCGTCCGAGCACCAGCGCGAGGCCGACGTCCGGACCGGAGAGCGAGAAGGGGGCGGTCGAGCCCCACGCGAGCAGCTGCTCGCCCTCGGCCAAGTAGAGCTGGAGGCGGCGTGGCTCGTCGTCGGGCTCGCGCTCGATGCTCAGCTCGAAGTCGGTGCCGTCGACCGCGAAGCTACCAATGGTGCCGCCGGGGCTGAGCACCACGCTGGCGTTGTCGGCTCGGTCGAGATCGCTGGCGTCCTCGGGCAGGATCACGGTGACGTCGAGCTCGCGACTGTCTTGGCAACCGAGCAGGCTGGTCGCGAGCCCCACGGCCGCGAGCAGGACCAGCGCGGTGCTGCTCGGCCCGGCGAGGCCCAGCGCGCTGCGGACCTGCTCGAGCGAGGCTTCGGTCGCGATGCGGATGGTCTTTCGCTTGCCGGTGTGGCCACGCACGATCGTGATCGCCTGGCGCGGCAGGTCGAGGACCTCGGCCAAGAGCTCGATCACGGCGGCGTTGGCCTCGCCGTCGACCGGCGGCGCGGTGACGTGGAGCTTGAGCCGATCACCATGGACCTTGCCGACCTCGTTGCGAGACGAGCGGGGCACGGCTTGGACGTCGAGCTCGATCGCTCCGTCGCGGGTACGCAGCACGGCGGGAGGATACCCGAACCCGCAGACGGCTCTGACGTCATTCGACCACGGGCGGCTCGATCGAGTGGCCGGCGGCGGCGACCGACCCGCGTCCGATGCAGGCGTCGCCGCGGATCCACAGCGCCTCGCGGTGCAAGTTGACGGTCGTGCACACGTGCTCGGGTATCAGCCAGACCAAGCGACCGCGCGCGGGCGCTTCGCCCTCGGGGGCGACCAGGCAAGGCAGGTGCTCCTCGCTCGCGCGCTGCGGCTCCAGCTCCGGTCGCGCGAGCACGCGGCAGCTCGGCGGCTCACCGTCGGGGGTGATCGCCTTGCTGCCAGCGTCGAGCGTCACGCGGCCCGGCCCCGTGCTGATCACTCGGCTCGCGACGAACGCGGCTTGACGTAGCCCGAGATCGGCCGCGGCTGCGTGCGAGCGCCCGTCGGACAGCACGATCGTGCCCGGCGAGACCTGGTGCTTCCACGGACCGCGCGCGAGCTCGGCGTGGGCGAGCGCGTGGGCGTAGCCGTGCGTGCCCGAGGTGACGAGCTGCAGCGAGTCGAGCGCGAGGTCGTGTCGACGCCCGAGCGCGCGCGCGAGCGCGATCAATCGATCATAGGCAGCGTCTGCCTCGGCTCGATCGGTCCAGCGCAGGTGCCCTTCGTAGCCGTGCAGCCCGCTCACGCGCACGCTCGCCGGCAGCTCGTCGAGCTCGGCCCAGCGCTCGGGCGCCGAGCCAGTTCGGCCCATGCCGAGGTCGACGTCGAGCTGGAGCTCGAGCGGGGCATCATCAGCGCGGGTCCAGCCAGCCAGCTCGTAGAGGTGCTCGGGGCTGTCGGCGAGCAGCTGCACGCGGGCGCTCGGGTGCACGCGGGCGAGGTTGCGGGCGCCATCGAGGACCGGGCGCGTGGGCGGATAGGCGAGCAGGACGTCGAGCTCGCGCGGGCCCGCGACCGCGAGCACCAGCGCGAGCTCGTCGAGCGTAGCGACCTTGAAGTCGCGCAGGCCCGCGGCCAGCAACAGCTCGATCGCGATCTCCTGCTTGACGGTCTTGAGGTGCGGCCGCCAGCGCCTCGGGTCGCCGACTCGGGCCAGCATCGCGGCGACGTTGTGCTCGATCGCGTCGAGATCGAGCACCAGCGCGGGCGTGATCAGTCGATCGAGCAGCGGCGCGAGTGCGCGGTCGAGTCGCTCGTTCGTCGCTGCCTCGACGATCGGATCGAAGCTGATCGCGCTCATGCGCCGACCTTAGCAGGGTGTCTGCCTGGGGCCGAGGACGCCTGGTAGCCTCGCGCCATGCGGCGAGGTCTGCTGGCTGTCCTGCTCGCGTCGGGAGTGCTTGGTTGCTCGGCCGGCGAGAGCGATCATCCCGCGGCCCCGAGCGAGGCCCGTCAGCCGCGGGCGAGCGAGACCGACGAGATGGCCAGCGAGAGCGATCCCTGTTCGAACCAGCTACGGGTGCTCGTGACCGGCTTTCACGACTGGCGCGAGCTCGGCGAGCCACCGGCGATCTGGCGCTGCCGCGACAACCCGAGCTGTCGCTTGCTGCTCGGCGAGCAGACGCTCGAGCAGCCGCGCGACTACGCCGGTCCCCTGGTCGCGCGGCTCGAGCGAGCCGCCCCGGACATCGACTGGCGCTTTCGAACCATGCCGGTCACATGGAACGCGTTCGCCGAGGTCCCGACCGACGTCGACGTGATCATCAACATCGGGCTCGGCGTCTACGATCGCTTTGACGCGCTGCAGCTCGAGGCGGGCGCCTACAACCTGCGCGCGGGCAAGGACGCGAGCGGAGCCGAGCTGGTGGGCCCGATCGCAGGAGATCGCGCCGAGGTGCTCGAGCCGCCCGCGTCGAGCCCGGTCGCCGCGCGCTTGGCCCGGCTGGCTGGTCAGCGGGTGGCCGGTTACGAGATCGTGATCGCGCGGGCTCGGCCCGACAACAGCTACCTGTGCAACGAGACCCACTTCTTCGCGCTCTCGGCCCTGCACCGCGGCGAGGCTGCCGAGCAAGGGAGCGCCCAGCGTCTGGGAGCGGTCTACTTCCTGCACATTCCCTACGCGCGCGAAGGTGACTACGAGGCGCTCGCCGATGGCGTGGCGGCCGTGGTGCTCGCGCTTACCGGTTGAGCGCAAGCTGGCACACGACGCGTCGCGTCACGCCCTGCTAAGCTCGCCCGCGATGGTCTGGCGGCTGATCACGATCCGCCCCTCTCACTACAACGAGAAGGCTCGTTGGGTGCTCGATCGCTTTCGCCTGGCTTACGACGAGCAGCCCTTCATGCCGATGTTGCACTTCCCGAGCGTCGCGGTCGCGCTGCTGCCGAGCGGCAAGGGCCGAGCCGATCGCACGTCGACGCGCCTCTCGACGCCAGTGTTGCTGGCCGACGGGCAGGTGCTCTCGGACTCGTGCGAGATCGTCGAGTGGGTGTCGCGGCGCCACGGCGGGGCACGAGGCTCGCTCTACTGGAGCCCACGCGCGGCCGAGCTCGAGCGGCACTGGGCCGAGCGGCTCGGCGCCGACACGCGGCGGGTCGCGTATCACCACATCCTCGGCGACGATCGCCTGATGATCGAGATGGCCGAGCGCAACGTGTCGCATGGTCAGGCTCGGCTCTTCGCTCGCTTGCTGCCGGTCATCCGGCGATCGATCCGCGAGCGGCTGCGCGTGGACGAGGAGCACGCGGCTCGCTCGCTGACTCGGATCGAGGACGAGCTCGCGGCCGTCGACGATCGGCTCGCCGACGGTCGGCCCTACTTGCTCGGCGATCGCTTCAGCGCGGCCGACCTCGCGTTCGCGTGCATGCTCGCGCCGGTGCTCGGGGTCCAGCCTCACGAGGGCTACGGCGCTTGGCTGCCGGGGCCCGAGCAGCAGCCGCCGAGCTTCGCGGCGCTGAGTCGGCGGATCCGCGAGACCCCGGCGGGGGCGTTCGCGCTGCGGATGTTCGCCGAGGAGCGCGGCGAGCGGGTCGTGCACTGCGAGCCGCGGCTCTCGGCTCGAGCTTGAAACGCAAAGACCCTGGCCGGAGGGGCCAGGGTCTCGTCGAAGCTCGCCGCGTCGAAGCTCGCCTCGGAGTCGATCAGAACGCGTAACCAGGCAGCCCCGCGCTGCCACACTGACCCTCGATCAGCGCACCGATCAGCAGCTTGCGCTCGTCGGTCTGGATCTCGAGGTTGGTGGTCGAGACCATCAGCTTCTGACCGCTCGAAGGCGTGCCCAGGTAGATCTCGTTGCCGCTGAAGGTGAAGAGCAGGCGCTCGACGAACAGGCGCCGGAACGCCGATGTCGTGGTGCCCTTGCTGAGATCGACCTGGCCCATGAGGATGTAGTTGTCCCACACGGTGAAGATCACGCTGTCGCTGTCGGCGTCGGTCACCAGTCGCAGCGAGTTGAACAGGTAGGGTGCCTTGATCGTGCAGGTGAGGTTGCCGTTGGCGTCGTAGATCTCGTTGCCCTGGATTTCGAGCAGCAGCACGTTGTTCTCGACGGGGCCATCCGACACTGCGCCGACCTTGAGGATCTCCCAGATCACCGTGCCGTCGTTGTCGCCACCATCGGCTGCAATGAGCGATAGATCGACTTCGAGGTCGCCTGGCAGGGCGCGGAAGTCATCGGTGGTCGATTCTTCGGTGTCGCAGGCGGGGGTGAAGGCCAGGAGAGGGAGGAGGAAGAGAGCGAGTTGGCCGCGGCGCATGGGGGAGACTCCGACGTTCAGGCTCATGAGCAAATATAATCCACGCTACACAATCCAACCAGAGTGATCGGGTCGGGAAAATGTGTGTGACAGCACTCCAAATCGCCGGATAACGATGATTTTTGCTGCCAATCAGGAATAGTTTCAGCCTCGCCGGAATCGCCCTCGATTGGTGGCGAGATCAAGATCTGCTTCTGCATGCTTCACTGATGGAAATACTAAAGTTAGTTTCGGCGTTTTCCCGCTGGTGACCGCATCGGGGCCTTTACGATGGGGCTGTAGGAGTACAATCGAAGCCGCGAATGGGGTCGCATTCGGACATGGCGCGCTCTGCCCCGGTCGACGGCACGGTTGCCGATCCGGAAGCAGAAGCCGATGACGGAGACGCGCGGAAGCTGTCGACCGTCGGCCGCTACGTGATCCTCGAGTCGATCGGGATGGGTGGCATGGGCGTCGTCTGTGCTGCCTACGATCCCAAGCTCGATCGACGCGTCGCGCTCAAGCTGCTGCGCGCGAGCTCGGGGCCTGCGAGCGAGACCGGACGCAACCGACTGTTCCGCGAGGCCCAGGCGCTCGCCAAGCTGACGCACCCCAACGTGGTCACGGTCCACGACGTCGGTGACTTCGAGGGCCAGGTCTACATCGCGATGGAGTTCGTCGAGGGCACGACCCTGCGCGAGTGGCTGCGCGAGCAGCCGCGTAGCTGGCAGGAGATCGTCGACAAGTTCGTGCTCGCAGGACGTGGGCTCGCGGCTGCCCACGCGGCTGGGATCATCCACCGCGACTTCAAGCCGGCCAACGTGCTGATCAGCCGGCGCGGCGACGTTCGGGTCGCGGACTTCGGCGTGGCCAAGGAGCGCGATCGTGGGTCTCGCAGCGAGCGCGACGTGGTCGGGCCCCGACGCCGGCTCGAGGACAGCAGCGACAGCTTCGAGACGACCGGCGAGTTCGCGCTGATCGAGGAGATGCAGTCGAGCGCCGACAAGCAGCTGACCGTCGCGGGTCGCATGGTCGGCACGCCGGCTTACATGGCGCCGGA